>NZ_MLHG01000059.1 GCF_001998825.1 Rodentibacter mrazii | reverse complement strand
TGTCCGCTATTCAGAGAGCGCTTAGCTTTAAAAATAAATATGACACAATAAATTTGTCATTATTTTTAATTTAAAGCAAACAAACCCTATTTTAAATAAATAAGATTAAATCGCTAATATTTATTAATTAGCGACATACATTCTTATTATTTAAAAAATAAAGCATACATTATTTTTATAATGTAAGAAGCCTTTTTATTTCAAAAATATAAATAAGGAGTTAATTATGCCTAAATTAAAAATTGCATATAGCCCGGCAGTTACTCAATATTTCTTAACCCAAAGAGATATGGTGGAAATCAAACAAACTGATTTTACTGATGTTGCTGCTATCGTATTAAGTTCCTCTGATGTAGATCAATTTATTGATTCCATCAAAGAAACCGAATTTAATATTCCTGTTTTTGTTGTGCAAACAGCCGAGCAACCACTTTCACCCGAATTTTATGACTCTGTTTACCATATCCAAGATCTCAATGGTTATGATATTCAGCTTTATAGTCGTCAAATTGAAACTGCGGCTAAACTTTATGAAGAAAAAATGCTTCCTCCATTCTTCAAAATGCTTAGCGAATATGTGGAAATGGGGAATATTGCCTTTGACTGTCCAGGACATCAAGGCGGTCAATATTACCGTAAACATCCGGCAGGTCGTTTCCTTTATGATTTCTACGGAGAGAACATTTTCCGTTCGGACATTTGTAATGCCGATGTAAAACTAGGTGATTTACTTATTCACGAAGGGGCAGCTTGTGATGCACAAAAACACGCAGCACAAGTGTTTAATGCCGATAAAACTTACTTCGTATTAAACGGCACATCTTCTGCCAATAAAGTGGCATTAAATGCCATTCTGGCACCGGGTGATCTTGTTTTATTTGACCGAAACAACCATAAATCCAACCATCACGGAGCATTGGTTCAAGCAGGTGCAACCCCTATTTATCTTGAAACTGCACGTAATCCGTTCGGGTTTATCGGTGGTATTGATAGTCACTGCTTTGAGGAAAGCTACTTAAGAGGCTTAATTAAAGAAGTCGCGCCAGAAAGTGCGGATAAACAACGTCCGTTCCGTTTAGCCGTTATTCAATTAGGTACTTATGACGGCACGATCTATAACGCACGTCAAGTGGTAGATAAAATTGGTCATCTTTGCGACTATATTTTATTTGACTCCGCTTGGGTAGGTTACGAACAATTCATTCCAATGATGAAAGATTGTTCTCCTCTCTTGTTAGAACTTAATGAAAATGATCCCGGCATTATCGTGACGCAATCCGTTCATAAACAACAAGCAGGTTTCTCACAAGCCTCCCAAATCCACAAAAAAGACAAACATATTAAAGGTCAAAGTCGTTATGTTAATCACAAACGCTTTAATAATGCCTTTATGTTGCATGCTTCTACCAGCCCATTCTATCCATTATTCGCAACACTTGATGTGAATGCAAAAATTCAAGGTAGCGCAGCAGGTCGCCGTTTATGGCATGATTGTGTAAAAGTAGGGATCGAAGCACGTAAATTAGTCTTAAATCATTGTGAACTGATTCGTCCGTTTATTCCAACTACGATAAAAGGCAAAAAATGGCAAGATTACGATACTGAAGAAATCGCTACAAACCTTGAGTTCTTCAAATTCCATCCAACCGATACATGGCACAAATTTGAAGGTTATGAAGATGAACAATACTTCGTTGATCCTTGCAAATTCTTGCTCACCACACCGGGTATTAGCTTAGAAAGCGGTGAATATGAATCTTTCGGTATTCCAGCCACAATCCTAGCAAACTACTTACGTGAAAACGGTATCATTCCTGAAAAATGCGATTTGAACTCCATCCTATTTTTGTTAACGCCTGCTGAAACCTTAACAAAAATGCAAACCTTAGTCGCCCAAATCGCATTGTTTGAAAAACATATCAAACAAGATTCGTTATTACAAGACGTATTACCAACCGTTTACAAAAATAATGAGGAACGATACAGAGGTTATACCATTCGTCAATTATGCCAAGAAATGCATGATCTCTATGTCAGCCGCAATGTAAAACAATTACAAAAAGACTTATTCCGTAAAGCTACCTTGCCTGAATATGCGATGAATCCTCACGATGCCAATATTGAGTTAATTCGCAACAATGTGGAATTAATTTCACTCACCGACATTGTAGGCAGAATTGCAGCAGAAGGGGCGCTTCCTTACCCTCCGGGTGTCTTATGCGTCGTACCGGGAGAAAGATGGAGTACAACTGCTCAACAATATTTCTTAGCGCTAGAAGAAGGCATTAATACCTTGCCGGGCTTCGCACCGGAAATCCAAGGGGTCTATCTACAAAAAGATCCTGACGGACGGACTCGTGCGTATGGTTATGTATTAAATGAACATTAATCGCTAAAAAAGTGCGGTCATTTTTCAATGAGAATATTGACCGCACTTGAGGAATAAATTATGAGTACAAAAAGTAATAAAATTGGCGTGGTGCAACTTACTATTCTCACTATGGTAAACATGATGGGCTCCGGTATTATTATGCTACCAACAAAACTGGCAGAAATTGGCACTATTTCTATCGTATCTTGGTTAGTTACCGCTGTCGGTTCAACCGCTCTTGCTTACGCATTTGCACAATGTGGAATGTTCAGTAAAAAATCCGGCGGTATGGGTGGCTATGCCGAATATTCTTTCGGTAAGGCGGGGAATTTCATGGCAAATTACACCTATGGTATCTCTTTAGTTATCGCCAACACGGCAATTGCAATTTCTGCGGTAGGTTACGGCTCTGAACTATTAGGGGCAACACTTTCACCGTTATCCATTGCATTATGGACAATTTTTACCTTGTGGCTTGCCACTGTCCTTAACTTTGGTGGCGCAAGAATCACAGGAAATATTAGTTCATTCACGATTTGGGGAGTAATCATTCCGGTTGTTGGTATTTGTATCGTCGGTTGGTACTGGTTTGATGGTTCACTATATATAAACTCTTGGAACCCTCACAATGTCCCAACCTTTGAAGCTATTGGTGTCTCCATTTCTATGACCTTATGGGCATTCTTAGGTTTAGAATCAGCTTGTGCGAATTCCGATGCCGTTGAAAACCCGGAAAAAAATGTACCTATTGCCGTATTAGGCGGAACAATTGGTGCAGCGGTAATCTATATTGTCTCAACCAACGTGATTGCCGGTATTGTACCAAATATGGATTTAGCACAATCTACTGCACCATTCGGATTAGCATTTGCCCATATGTTTAATGAAACCGTCGGTAAAGTCATTATGGGCTTAATGGTTATGTCTTGTTTCGGTTCTTTATTAGGCTGGCAATTCACCATTGCACAAGTATTTAAATCTTCCGCAGAAGAAGGATACTTTCCGGCATTTTTCAAAAAAGTCACAAGCAAAGATGCGCCAATTATCGGTATGATAACCATTACAGCAATTCAAACCCTATTATCTTTATTAACCACCAGTCCATCATTAAATAAACAATTTAATGTATTGGTTGATTTAGCCGTGGTAACTAATGTCATTCCATACTTGCTTTCCATGGCAGCATTAGCTGTTCTGTTAAAAGCGGAAAATGTTCCGACACGAAAATATAAAACAACCGTGTTTGTGGCATTCATCGGCTCGTTGTACAGCATATATGCCCTTTACGCAGCTGGTGAACAAGCCATGTTATATGGTTCAATCGCTACCTTTATCGGTTGGACATTATACGGCTTTGTCTCTTATAAATTTGATCTTCGTCGGTCAGTTAAAGAATAAAATTTTCTTACTCCATTTGCCCACATTAGCGTGGGCTTTTTTATTGCTTCTGTTATTAATGAAGACAATATTGATTGGATTAAATAAAAAAGAAACCGCACTTTTACACAAAGTGCGGTCTGTTTTGTTTTCATTTAGAATTCGTAACGAACACCAATGTTAAAGTTACGCCCCGGCGCACTGTAACGATCGGCATTTGCCGATGTGATAGCAAGCGGGATACTACCAACCGGGCGACCTTGATCTTGTGTTGCTTTACTTAACAAAGCAAGATAAGAAATATCGTTCCAATTCCAATATTTTTTGTCAAACAGGTTATTCACATTAGCCGTAAAAGTGAGATTTCCGTTCGGTTTCCAATAAATCCCTAAATCAAATAATGAATAACCACCGGTTGGGTTATAGAGATAAGAGGAAGATTGCTCAATATCTTTATCAGATTTACCACGACTATAAGTCCATTGGATATTCGCACCGAATTTTTCGCCTTCATAACCCATGCCAAATTTGGTTTTGAGCGGCTGAATACTGTTGATTGGCGTTACTACTCCATTATTAGTCGCTTTGCCACGTGAATAGGAAATCCCCGCCGTTGTATAGAAATCGTCATAAAAATTCCATTTAGCATCCGCCGTGACTCCGTAAACTTTGGCTTTATCCAAATTATCGTATTGAATAAAGCGGGTGTAACCTGTTGCTGGTTTTGCTACCCAATCAATAAAGTTATGATAACGATTGTAATAACCGGTCACTAAATATTGTAAGGTACTGCTTTTTCCTTTAAATCCAATTTCAAAATTATCCGCCGTTTCTGAACTTAAATTCGGATTACCCACCACAGCAACATTTGCGGTTTGAGGACCAAGTCTCGGGATAAAATAATTCACGCTTTCAAAGAAATACGAGGTTAATTGTTGTGGTGATGGGGTTCTCACACCGCGAGAATATTGCACATAAGGAATAAATTCCAGGGTGGCGCGATATTCAATACTTAATTTAGGGGCGAATTTGGTTTCAGAACGTTTCTCCGGTCGAAATTCTGCAATAACGCTATCATTAGAGGTTGGCTTCACTCGGTAGTGAACAAATCCCACCTGTGGCGTAACCACCAATTTACCAAAGGCAATTTCGTCTTCAAAATAGGCGCTAAATTTATCTTGTTTGGTGTCCGAAGTCGGTTTGCCATCAAAATAAGCCTGTCTGGAATTACCGTAAGCTGGGCGTTCATAATGCAGATAATTCGTGCCTTTGGTATGGTGATAACTGAATCCATAACGCAATACTTGCGGAATATTACCATCAATATAAGTCATTAAATTACTCGTGATTCCATAGCTTTTATGTTTCACTTCTGACTGTTCTTGACGGTAATTTCTCGTGCCTAGACGATAACGTGCGTTCTCGGTTGAGGCATCTTGATAGTAAATTTGGGTTTTCGCATTTTGTAACCAACCATGTTCGTTATTATAATCGTGGCTGATAGAAAAACGGCTACGTTTTATAAGGTCCACCGCATTACCTTGAGTTTGCACACCGGTTCTTGCATCAATATTGGTATCAGTAAGACTTAACAAATTGGTGTTGATTTTTTTACGTTGATGCTCGAAAGTAAAACCTAAGCGATTTTGTTCATTGAGTTGATAATAATGCTTGGTCAACACATAGTTATTGTGAATATCAGCCGGATTCGGTTCTGTACGATTTGCACCGGTTCCGGCATTACTCCCTTTATTTTTGGTCTGATCTCCATTTCGATACGTTGTCATCACCATTCCCTGATAATCACCCGCTTTCACCGCCGCACCGATAGAACCATAAACGGAATTATCTACGCTGTTATAACCTGTTCCGACAAAACCGCCTACATTTTTACTTTTTAATAAATCTAGCGGCTCAAGAGTAGCAAAATTAACACTGCCGGAAAGGCTATTTGCTGAGCCGGCATATTGAACATCGGCGCTGCGTAAGCCACTTACATCAATATAATCGGTACGCCCAAATTCCACACCGTAAGAGATAAAGTGTTTGCTTTCTTGTGCTTCCGGAAGCGGAATCCCATCAACCGTACTGGCTACACGATTAGCCTGTAAACCACGAATATTCACACCTTCCCCACCGGAACGTGTACCTTGTAATTGGCTTACATTCACATCCATTTTATCCTTAAACAAATCCTTAACATCACGAGATTGTTTTAAGAAAATTTGTTGGCGATAAAGATGAGTATTGACTAATGCATCGCTGATCTCTGTATCTGCCACAACGATTTCATCCAGTTTTTCAACAGCCTGCTCTTGTGCAAATACCGTTGGATAGGCACAGCAAAGTGTGACCAATGTTGCAATTTTCGTTTTTTTATTTACTTTTTTCATAAAACAACCTTTTTATTATTGATAACAATTATCATTATACTGGGTTTTAAAAAAATTTCAGGTTTTTTTAATAAAAAAACCGCACTTGAATACTCAAAGTGCGGTCAATTTTTTATCAGTTTTATTGATTATTTTGTCATCCACTTATCATAAATTTTTTGATATTCGCCATTTTCCTTAATGGTTTTCAAACCTTGGTTTAAACGTTCTTGTAAGGCTTTATTGGATTTGTGTAAAGCAATCCCAACACCACGACCAAAATATTTTTCATTTGTCACTTTTTCTCCGACAAATTCAATATTTGGCTCTTTCTTCATTATATCTGCCAACAATGCCGTATCACTCAACACAATATCAATCCTCCCATTTTGCAAATCCAAAATTGCATCTTGCAAATTCACATAAGATTTCGGTGAATATTGAGGGGTTTCAGCAACGGTATATTGTTGGAAAGTCGAACCATTTTGCACGCCAATATTTTTCGCCGTCGCCAAATTTCCTTTGCCTTTCAATGCAATATAGCTTGCGGAACTATCATAATAAGGCTCACTGAATAAAACCTGTTTTTCACGGGCAGGCGTAATATCAATCGCTGACATCGCCGCATCAAAGCGTTTTGCTTTCAAACTAGGAATTAACGAATCAAACGCCATAGTTTTAAAATGGCAAGTGGCTTGAATTTCTTTGCAAATCGCCTGTGCAATATCAATATCAAACCCAATCAACTCACCTTTTTCCGTTGTTACTTCAAACGGGGGATAACTTGGTTCTGTGCCGAACGTTAATTCCTCCGCATTGGTAGTAACACTCACCGCACCTATAAAAATACCGAGTAAAAGTTGTTTCTTCATTGTTGTCTCCTGTGTTTGCTTCTTTGGCTCTTGAAGTGCATACATATTAAATAAAATTGAATATATATTCAATAATTATTCATAATAATTTATTTAAATCTTTGTGATTCTGGCATAAAAATTCTGTGATCGCTGTCTCAAATTTTAAATTTGGTGATTGTTTTTTTACTTTTTCTCTCTATCATTTATTCATCGAAACGTTTCGATAAAGCTAAAAAGGATTTTTCGATGAAAAAAACAACATTACTCAACGCACCACTTTCCCATTGTATTGCTACATTAGGTCATACCGATAGCATTACTATTTGTGATGCCGGATTACCCATTCCTGTCCAAGTAGAACGCATTGATCTTGCGCTCACTGCCGGTGTGCCAAGTTTTTTACAAACCTTAGATGTTGTAATCAATGAAATGTTTGTGGAACGTGCTGTGATTGCCGAAGAAATCAAAACTAAAAATCCTCATATTTTGACCGCACTTTTGTCACGCTTTAACCAACTTGAAGCTAATCAAGGCAATAAAATTCAACTGGAATTTGTGCCACATGAAACATTTAAACAGCATTCCCAAAATAGCAAAGCTATTGTGCGTAGCGGTGAATGTTCACCTTATGCCAATGTTATTTTGTATTCCGGCGTACCATTTTAATAAAAGGTGAAACGATGGAAACCTTACTCAAAATCAGTGGCGTAGATAAATCCTTCCCCGGAGTGAAAGCTTTGAGCAATGCCTGTTTATCGGTATATGCCGGTAGAGTGATGGCATTAATGGGGGAAAACGGTGCGGGAAAATCCACCTTAATGAAGGTGCTAACCGGTATTTATTCCAAGGATGCCGGAACCATTGAATATCTTGGTAAAGAAGCTCTCTTCAAAGGGCCAAAAGCCTCTCAGGAAGCGGGAATTAGCATCATCCACCAAGAATTAAACTTAATCGGCAATTTAACTATTGCAGAAAATATCTTTTTAGGTCGTGAATTTAAAACACAGTGGGGAGCGATCAACTGGCCCAAAATGTACCAAGAAGCCGATAAACTTTTGGCACGTCTAGGCGTAACACATAGCAGCAAAAAATTATGTTCCGAACTTTCCATTGGCGAACAGCAAATGGTGGAAATCGCCAAAGCGTTAAGTTTTGAATCTAAGGTTATCATTATGGATGAACCGACGGACGCATTAACCGATACAGAAACAGAGGCTTTATTCAAGGTCATTGATGAGCTTAAAGCGGAAAAACACGGCATTGTTTATATTTCCCACCGTTTAAAAGAAATCTTTCAAATTTGCGACGACGTTACCGTTTTACGTGATGGGCAATTCATCGGTGAACAGGTAGTAGCAGATCTGACTGAAGATGAGTTGATTGAAATGATGGTGGGTCGCCGCCTTGATGAACAATATCCGCACCTGCCACAAGAAAAAGGCGACTGTGTATTGAATGTCGAACATATCAGTGGCAGCGGTATTGATGATGTTTCTTTTAAACTTTATGCCGGCGAAATTGTGGGCGTATCCGGCTTAATGGGGGCGGGCAGAACAGAACTTGGCAAATTACTTTACGGTGCTTTACCGAAAACTGCAGGAAAAGTGCGGTTAAAAAATCAAGAGATTGAAAATCGCACGCCACAAGACGGCTTGAACAACGGCATTGTCTATATTTCTGAAGATCGCAAAGGCGACGGACTAATTTTAGGGATGTCTGTAAAAGAAAATATGTCGCTTACCGCACTGGAGCACTTTTCTCAAAAAGGCTCAATTCACCATCAAGCGGAAAAAATGGCGGTGGATGATTTTATTGAGATGTTTAACATTAAAACCCCAAGTCGTGAGCAACAGGTAGGGTTGCTTTCCGGCGGCAATCAGCAAAAAGTAGCGATTGCGCGCGGTTTAATGACCCGCCCAAACGTATTGATTTTAGACGAACCGACACGCGGTGTGGATGTGGGCGCACGAAAAGAAATTTATCAACTGATCAACGAATTTAAAAAAGACGGTTTGAGTATTTTGATGATTTCATCCGATATGCCGGAAGTGCTTGGTATGAGCGACCGCATTTTGGTTATGCACGAAGGCAAAATCAGTGCAGAATTTTCTCGTGGAGAGGCAACACAAGAAAAATTACTCGCCGCCGCCATTGGCAAATAGACTTAAAGTCGGTTTCAAAAGTGCGGTCGATTTTACGGATAAATTTTTAAGGTAAACATGATGACAACCCAAACTTCCCGTTTCCAATTTGGAAAATTTTTGATTGAACAACGTTCTTTTATTGCACTGATTATTCTCATTGCCATTGTGTCGATGATTAATCCGAATTTTTTCAGTATAGATAATATTCTGAATATTTTGCGTCAAACCTCTGTGAATGCCATCATCGCCGTGGGAATGACGTTTGTGATTTTAATTGCCGGGATTGATCTTTCTGTGGGATCGGTTTTAGCACTCACCGGCGCCATTGCCGCTTCAATGGTCAGCCTTGAACTACCGATTTTACTGGTCATTCCGGCAACCTTGTTACTCGGCACAATGCTTGGCGGTATCAGTGGAATGATCGTCGCCAAAGGAAAAGTGCAAGCCTTTATTGCCACCCTTGTTACCATGACGTTATTACGCGGCGTAACCATGGTTTATACGGACGGTCGCCCGATTACAACGGGATTTTCTGACAGTGCCGATGTATTTGCCACTCTTGGTACAGGTTATCTGTTGGGAATTCCGGTGCCGATTTGGATGATGGCGGTGGTGTTCGCGGTGGCTTGGTATATTTTGAAACACACCCCGATTGGGCGCTATATTTATGCCCTTGGCGGTAACGAATCTGCTACTCAACTTTCCGGTATTAATGTCAATAAAATCAAAGTGTTTGTTTTCGCTGTGAGCGGTTTTTTATCCGCCCTCGCCGGTTTA
The DNA here is from genome assembly GCF_001998825.1 of Rodentibacter mrazii. Lineage (GTDB taxonomy): Bacteria > Pseudomonadota > Gammaproteobacteria > Enterobacterales > Pasteurellaceae > Rodentibacter > Rodentibacter mrazii. The sequence continues at coordinate 15,807 of NZ_MLHG01000059.1, read as the reverse complement.
ATCGTCACTTCCCGTTTATCTTCCGCACAACCCACCGCCGGCGTATCCTATGAGCTTGATGCGATTGCGGCAGTTGTTGTGGGAGGAACCAGTTTAATGGGCGGTAAAGGTCGTGTAATGGGAACACTGATTGGTGCATTGATTATCGGATTTTTAAATAATGCCCTGAATTTATTAGACATTTCATCTTACTATCAAATGATAGCAAAAGCGTTGGTTATTCTGGTTGCCGTTTTAGCCGATAACTATCTTGGTACAAAAAAACTGTAACTTACTTTAAGGAGAAATTATGAAAAAATTGACCGCACTTAGTTCCGCCGTATTATTCGGGTTAGCCGTTTCCGGCACGGCTTACGCACAGGATACCATCGCCTTAGCGGTATCTACCTTGGATAATCCGTTTTTTGTGACCTTAAAAGATAGCGCACAGAAAAAAGCGGATGAATTAGGTTATAAACTTGTGGTGCTTGATTCACAAAATGACCCGGCAAAAGAATTAGCCAACGTAGAAGATTTAACCGTTCGCGGCGCAAAAGTGCTTTTGATTAATCCGACCGATTCCGAAGCGGTGAGCAATGCCGTCGCTATTGCCAACCGTAATAATATTCCTGTCATTACGCTAGACCGTGGTGCGGCGAAAGGTAAAGTCATCAGTCATATTGCCTCCGATAATGTCGCTGGGGGTAAAACGGCAGGGGATTTTATCGCACAAAAATTAGGTGACGGCGCAAAAGTTATTCAACTTGAAGGTATTGCTGGTACATCTGCTGCGCGCGAACGTGGCGAAGGCTTTAAACTCGCGGTTCAAGCACATAAATTCGATGTACTTGCCAGCCAACCTGCGGACTTCGATCGCACAAAAGGTTTGAACGTCACTGAAAACCTACTTGCCAGCAAAGCGGAGGTGCAAGCGATTTTTGCACAAAATGATGAAATGGCGTTGGGTGCATTGCGAGCCATTAAAGCTGCCAATAAAAATGTACTGGTGGTGGGGTTTGACGGCACTGATGATGCAATAAAAGCCGTGAAAAGCGGAAAATTGGCGGCAACCGTGGCGCAACAGCCTGATTTAATCGGTTCGCTTGGTGTGGTAACAGCAGATAAAGTGTTAAAAGGTGAGAAAGTAGAAGCACAAATTCCGGTTGATTTGAAAGTCATTACCGAATAATCATTTGTAGGCGGACACTTATCCGCCTACAATAAAATCAATATGTTACAACTGATGGGGAAAATGCCCCAACGGATTAGAGATCAACAATGAAAAAACTGACTGTTCTCGGCAGCATCAACGCCGATCATGTTATTTCCGTCCCTTATTTTGCCAAACCCGGTGAAACCTTGACGGGTAAAAATTATCACATCGCCTACGGTGGTAAAGGGGCAAATCAAGCCGTTGCAGCAGCACGTTTGGGGGCTAACGTGGCATTTATTGGTTGCATTGGAAACGATGGTATAGGTACGGCGATGAAAAATGCGTTTACTCAGGACGGCATTGATACTGCCCATATCAACACGGTTTCGCAAGAAATGACCGGAATGGCGTTTATTCAAGTGGCTCAAACCGGCGAAAACAGCATTGTGTTAGCCCCTGGTGCAAATGCGTTTTTAGACGAACAAATCGTATGTAACGCTGAAGAACGGATTGCCCAATCAGATTGTTTACTGATGCAATTGGAAACCCCGATTTCCGGTGTAGAACTTGCCGCACAAATCGCGAAAAAACATAACGTACAAGTGGTGTTAAACCCTGCACCTGCCCAACCGTTATCCGATCACTTATTGGGCTTAATCGACATCATCACACCAAATGAAACTGAAGCAGAAATTCTTACCGGTGTACGAGTAACAGACGAGCAAAGTGCGGTCAATGCTGCACGTGTTTTTCACGAAAAAAGTATCGGCTGCGTGATCATTACGCTCGGCGCAAAAGGCGTATTTATCAGCAGAGAGGGGGAACATCGCATTATCAAAGGTTTTTCCGTGCAAGCGGTGGATACCACGGCGGCGGGCGATACCTTCAACGGTGGTTTCATTACCGCCTTATTGGAAGGGCAATCCCTTGATGAAGCGATTCATTTCGGACAAGCCGCTGCGGCACTTAGCGTAACACGCAAAGGCGCACAACCCTCTATTCCAAGCCGTCAAGAAACCTTAGAATTTCTGGCAAATGCTTAAAAAGTGCGGTTAAAAATACGGGTGTTTTATGGCAACGATGAAAGATATTGCGCGATTGGCAAAGGTTTCGACTTCGACGGTTTCTCATGTTATTAACGGTTCTCGATTTGTCAGTGATGAAATTCGGGAAAAAGTGATGAACGTAGTCACCGAACTTAATTACACCCCATCTGCCGTGGCTCGCAGTCTGAAAGTACGTGAAACCAAAACCATTGGCTTGCTTGTTACCGCAACCAATAATCCTTTCTTTGCCGAAGTCATGGCAGGCGTAGAACAATATTGCCAACAACATCAATATAATCTCATTATTGCCACCACCGGAGGCGATGCCGGACGATTACAGCAAAATTTACGGACACTACTTCATAAACAGGTGGACGGCTTATTATTGATGTGTGGCGACAGCCGTTTTAATGCGGATACGGAATTGACGATTTCTGTACCTTTAGTGATTATGGATTGGTGGTTCAAAGAGCTTAATGCCGATAAAATCCTTGAAAACTCAATACTTGGTGGCTATTTGGCAACAAAAACATTAATTGAAGCCGGACATAAAGACATTGGCATTATTACAGGCAATCTTAAAAAATCAGTGGCGAAAAACCGCTTAGAAGGGTACAAAAAAGCCTTGTCGGAAGCCGAAATCCCATTGAATGATGATTGGATCATTGAAAGCCATTTTGATTTTGAAGGGGGAAGTATTGGAATGCAAAAATTACTCGCTACCACCAAACGCCCAACTTCAGTGTTTTGTTGTAGCGATACCATTGCTATGGGAGCATACCACATCATTCAGCAACAAGGTTTAAACATTCCACAGGACATTTCCGTCATTGGTTATGATGATATTGAACTTTCTCAATATCTTTTCCCTCCTCTTTCAACCATCAGTCAACCCAAAGCCGAATTAGGCAAACTCGCCGTAGAATTATTACTGCAACGGATAAAAAACCCAAAGGAGCCTTATCAAACATTAACCCTAAGCCCGACTCTACAATTACGAAAATCTATAAAAAAGATAAATGATCAAAGCAAAATTATTTAAAATTTTTCATTACAAATATTATGTGACAAGCTTCACAAATTAAGAAAATAACAGATGACAGATTTTATTTTTGTATTATTCTGATCTAACTTCGCAGTCAGAAGTAAGCCGTTAGTAGTATTAAGTTTCTATTTTTCTATAAAGGATTTTAATATGCTTAACTTACTTTCACCGAACCAAACTTGGGTACTTATCGATCCAAGATTATCGTTCTATTTTCCATAGTCCGCCCTCCTTTCTTTTTCTATTTACTACCGTTCTATTTTCATTTTAGAAAATAATTTTTACTTAACTTAATCAAATTAATTTTTGAGGATTTTGCTATGGAAAATTTTAAACATTTACCCGAACCTTTCCGCATTCGTGTTATTGAGCCGGTGAAAAGAACTACCCGAGAATACCGTGAAGAGGCAATATTAAAATCCGGAATGAACCCGTTTTTATTAGATAGTAAAGATGTTTTTATTGATCTTTTAACTGATAGCGGTACCGGTGCGGTGACACAGGATATGCAGGCGGCCATGCTGCGCGGTGACGAAGCTTACAGCGGCAGCCGTAGTTATTATGCATTGGCAAATGCCGTGAAAGAAATTTTTGGCTATGAATACACCATTCCGACCCACCAAGGTCGTGGAGCGGAACAAATTTATATTCCCGTATTAATTGCCAAACGTGAGCGTGAAAAAGGCTTAGATCGCCGCAAAATGGTGGTATTTTCCAATTATTTCTTTGATACCACACAAGGTCATAGCCAAATTAACGGCGCAACGGTGCGTAATGTGTATATCAAAGAAGCCTTTGATACTTCAGTAAAATATCCGTTCAAAGGTAATTTTGATTTAGAAAAATTGGAACAAGGTATTCAAGAAGTCGGTGCGAATAATGTGCCTTATATTGTCTGTACTATTACTTGTAACTCCGCAGGAGGGCAACCGGTTTCTATCGCCAACTTAAAAGCGATGTATGAGATTGCACGGAAATACGATATTCCGGTGATTATGGACTCTGCCCGTTTCGCCGAAAACGCTTATTTTATTCAACAGCGTGAAGCCGCTTATCAAGATTGGACTATCGAACAAATCACTTACGAAAGCTATCGCTACGCCGATTGTTTGGCAATGTCTGCCAAAAAAGACGCAATGGTGCCAATGGGGGGGATTTTAGCCTTCAAAGATCAATCCATGGAAGAGGTTTATCATGAATGTCGCACCCTTTGCGTTGCACAAGAAGGCTTTCCGACTTATGGCGGTTTAGAAGGCGGAGCCATGGAACGTTTAGCAATCGGTTTACGTGACGGAATGCGGCAAGAATGGTTAGCTTATCGTATCGCACAAATTGAATATTTGGTTGCAGGACTTGAACGCATTGGGGTAGCCTGCCAACAACCCGGCGGGCACGCCGCTTTTGTTGATGCCGGTAAATTATTACCGCATATTCCCCCAGAGCAATTCCCTGCCCAAGCCCTTTCTTGTGAACTTTATAAAGTTGCCGGCATAAGAGCGGTCGAAATTGGTTCGTTTTTATTAGGAAGAGATCCAAAAACTGGGCAACAGTTGCCTTGTCCTGCTGAGTTATTACGCCTTACGATTCCGCGTGCGACCTACACCCAAACCCACATGGATTTCATTATTGAAGCCTTCCAAAAGGTGAAAGAAAACGCAGCAAATATTAAAGGATTAACCTTTACTTATGAGCCGAAAGTTTTACGTCATTTCACCGCACGATTGAAAGAAGTGGAATCATAAAAAAATTATCCTAGAAAATGCAGTTCATTTTGAGCTGCATTTTTTATCAAAGACCTATTTCAATACATTGTTATTGATAAGGATTCAATATGAAAAAACAACCTTCCATTTTCGGTGGTTCCTGTATTATTGCCAGCGTTTGCGTGGGTGCCGGAATGCTTGGATTACCAACCTCGGGTGCAGGCGCATGGACAATATGGTCTGCTGTCGCAATTTGTTTAACGATGATACTCATGACATTATCAGGCTGGTTATTGCTTGAAGCCTACTCCACCTATGATTTAAGAGCATCATTTAGTACCGTCACGAAAGATATGCTGGGTTCCACCATTAATGCGATTAATAATCTTGCCGTCTATTTCGTAGGAGGGATCTTACTTTATGCTTATACCACTGCTTCCGGCGGCATCATAGAAAACTTAATTAAACCATGGATTAACTTAGGTTCTTTCGGATTAGCCATTTGTTCGACTGTATTCGTATTAATCTTTTCGTATTTTGTCTGGCATTCCACCCGTATTGTAGATCGCATTTCCGTATTGCTTATTGTCTTTATGGGGCTCACTTTTGTTATTAGTATCTCTGGTTTAGCCGTCAATATTTCTTTTGATAATCTTTTTGATATTGGCGGAAAAGAGAACGACTATGCCAAATATGCGATTGGGATGTTTCCGGTTGCCTTAACTTCCTTTGGTTATCATCACTCCGTTTGTAGTATGCGGGCGTATTACGGAGAAGAACGGAAAGCAAAATATGCCATTTTAGGAGGAACAGGAATTGCCCTGACACTTTATCTCATTTGGGTTTTTGTGATTTTTGGCAATCTTCCGCGTGATCAATTTGCGCCTATTCTGGAGAGTGGCGGAAATTTAGATGTATTACTGAATACTCTCGGTAATGTCATTGAATCAAATACGGTTAAACAAATGATCAATGCGTTTTCCATAGCCGCGATCTTATCTTCCTTTATTGGCGTAGGGTTAGGCGTATTTGATTATCTTGCTGATTTCTTCAAATTTGACGATAGCAAAAGTGGACGCTCAAAATCTTGGATAGTTACCTTCTTGCCACCTCTCATTATGTCGATCCTATTTCCATTGGGCTTCTTGAAAGCCATTGGTTATGCCGGTGCGGTAGCAACGATTTGGACTTGCATTATTCCGGCACTTTTGGTTTACAAATCAAGAAAACGCCACCATACGGCAGGATTTCGTGTTGGCGGAGGGAACGGGTTAATTATTTTCACGGCTTTATTCGGTGTATTTGTTGCTATCGCCCATTTTTTAGTGATGTTTAATTATCTGCCTCACTTTAGAGGTTAATTTAGCAATAAAAAAGTGCGGTCATTTTCAACCGCACTTTTTTTACGACATCCGTCCGCTTTCTATTCGAATAACCTGATCGCAAATTGCCATCGTAGATTGGCGATGGCTGACAAGAATAATAAGTTTATCCGCCTTAACGTTGCGCAACGATTGTAAAATAATTGCTTCGTTTAAACTATCCAAATTACTCGTTGGCTCGTCCAGTAAAATGATTGGGGCATTGTGTAAAAAAGCACGGGCAATACCAATGCGTTGTTTTTCTCCATCAGAAAGATTACCGCCTAACTCCGTCATTTTGGTTTGATAACCTTCCGGTAAACTCATAATGAAATCGTGAATTGACGCCTGTTTAGCGGCTTCAATGATTTGTTCTTGCGTCGCGGAACGATGCGCAAGGCGAATATTTTCTTCAATCGTGTCATTAAAGATATAGGTTTGTTGGGTAATATACGCCATATTATCACGCAGACTCGCCGTATTAATATCGGCAAGCGATGTGCCGTTAATGCAAATTTTTCCTTGTTGCGGATCGTAAAAACGCATTAAAAGCTTTAATAACGTGCTTTTTCCGCTACCGCTTCTGCCATGAATACCTAAAATGTGTCCTTTCTGTAACTGCAAATTAATGTCCGAGAGAATTGGTTCGTCACCATAAGTAAAACTCAGGTTTTCTACGCGAATTTCAGAAACATTGTCTAAATTGACCGCACTTTCTACCTCTTTTAATACCGGCTGTTCCGCCAACAAACTCAATACCCGCTCACCGGATGCCAACGTTTGTAATAAATTACTGGAAAGATTACTCAAAGCAATAACTGGGCCGTAACTCGACATCAGCAAAATGACGCCCACCAAGAAACCGGCAAAGTCTATTTCCTCTAAATAAAATAAAATCAGACCGGTAAATAAAATAATGATATTGAACACGGAAACCGCAATTTCCGTATAAACCCTCACTTTACCCTCTTGATCTTTAATTTTACGGAACGCCTGATCGATGGATTGACTGCGTTGTTGGATGTCGTCTAAACGTTTTTTGGCATAACCAAAAAGCTGAATTTCTTTCATGCCACGAATGCTATCTAGGAAAAAATCATTCATTTCCCCCACCAGTTCGCGATATAGTCTGCCGTCCTCACGGGCTAATTTAGTCGTGATGATCGGTAAAACCACGCCAATACAAAGATATGCTGCAAGTGCTATTAAGGCAAACCATAGGGAAAAATGAGCAAAGACCGCCACTAAAATAGCAGAGGTAAAAAATGCAATCATAATCGGTGCAATGGTGTGAGCGTAGAATACTTCAAGCAGCTCAATATCATTTGTGATCAAAGATACAAGCTGACCGGCTTGTTTATCTTGCAATTTAACAAATGCCAGACGGCGTAAAGCGGAAAAGACTTTATCACGTAATAATGCCAGTAATTTAAAGGCAATATAATGACCGGACATTTGTTCCAAATAACGTAATATTCCACGGGCAACAGCAAGTGTGATAAGTGCGGTCAGAATTTGGGTTAAATTTAAATGCCCATTAAAACCAAGTAAATGAACCAACCCCATTGCACCCAGCACCATAATAAAAATCGCACTTAGAAAGCCGATCGTTCCCATCGTAATGGTAAACAGCATAATATGGGCAAGCGGTTTGACCAAGCGGAGTAATTGCCACATCACTAAAAATCCGTTTTTACGCATTTGCCACCTCCCTAATTTGCTCTAAAGATTTTTGTTGTTCGAACATTTCCGCATAGGCGCCATTTTCTGCCATTAATTCGGTGTGAGTCCCTTGTTCAATCAATCTGCCTTTATCCAACACATAAATATTATCTGCATTCACCGCGTTAGCAAGGCGATGAGAAATCATCACAATAGTTTTGTGTTGTTTAAATTGTCGGATAAATTTCAAGATCACCTCTTCGCTTTCTACATCAATATTACTGGTGGCTTCGTCAAAAATATAAAAATTCGCATTATGCAACAACGCTCTAGCCAAGGCTAAACGCTGAATTTGACCGCCGGATAAATTTGCCCCCCGGCTTAATAAAGGCATATCCAAACCGCCATTTTCACGCACGAAGTCGGCTAAATTGACTTGTTCCAAACATTGATAAATTTGCTCATCAGAGGTATCGGTTTTTGCCATTTGCATATTTTCACGCAAAGAACCTTTAAACACATAGCTGCTATGGCTAACCAGTGAAACCTTTTCGTAAAAAGAAGTGCGGTTAATTTCAACGACATTTTGTCCATTAAATAAAATCTCACCTTTCTGCGGCTTGTAAAATCCCATTAATAAAGATACTAGCGTAGATTTTCCGCAACCGCTTTTACCGACAAAAACCGTGAGTTGATTTGCCGGAATCATTAAATTCAAACCTTGAATCGCTGGTTTTTCCTCGGAATAGGCAAAATGTAAATCCTGTATTTCTACTTGCACATTATTTTTTGCAGCAAAACCGACCGCACTTTTTTGTATTTCTACCGGCGTATCAAGCAAAGTAAAAATCTTATCGGACGCGGCTTTACCGTTCATTGCTACATGGAAAAAAGAACCCAATAAACGCAAGGGAATAAAAAATTCAGAGGCGAGCAAAATAAATAAAATCACCCCCAAAATACTAATTTGATTGTCTTGATATTGCAAAAGTGCGGTTAAAATCCCGACTGCTGCGCCACCATAGGCGAGTAAATCCATTAATGAAACGGAATTGAGCTGCATTGTCAGCACTTTCATTGTGATAGTGCGAAATTGTTCCGCTTCCGCATCCATTTGTTTGGCTTTATAGCCGTCATCTTGATAGATTTTTAGTGTAATCAAACCCTGTAAATTATCTAAAAAACTACTTCCCAGCCCGACATAGATCGCCCAATATTTCGCCAAGAGTTTTTTGGCGATTTTATTCACAGCAATAATAGACATTGGGATAAGCGGTACGCATACCAACAAAATTAACGCAGTCGGTGCATTAAAAAAAACCAAGAAAAAGAATAAGGTGAGGGGGGCAAGCAAGCTATAAAATAACTGGGGTAAATAACGCCCAAAATAGATTTCTAATTGCTCCACACCTTCTGAGGCAACCTGAATAATACTCGAAGTAGATTGTTGATTGACTTGATTCAGCGGCATTCCCGCCAGTTTACGATAAATCAAACTGCGTAATTCATGTTTTACCCTTGTGCTGGCAAAATAAGATGCCTGTACGGATTTTTTACCGGCAAATACTCGCAGAGCAAGTGCAGCCAACAAAATTGCGCCTAAACCAACCGCACTTGCTATGCGAAGATCGCCTAAAAATGAGGCCTGTAGGATATATGAAAATACTACCGCCGTGACAATCCCTCCAACCAAAGCAAGCCAGTTCCAAAGAACGGTAACGGCAATCCATTTTTTGCTCTCCGCCACAGTATTAATCAGGCGTTTATCTATCATCATAACGATTACTCCTAAAACGAAAACAAGTACGTCTAATAAAATGCGTACTTTCGGTATAACGATTTAAAAAATACTAGAAACGAATCTCAACGGAAGCAGCAAAGTTTCTGCCCGGTGCGTAGAAACGTTGAAGCCCATAACCGTTACGATCAACAGCATTTGTTGTGCTATGCGCATTAATTCCCCGTAACGCATCCCAAGTGTGGTATTTTTTATTAAATAGGTTATAAACGCCCGCACGCAACGTAATGCTATCCGTTGGGTTGTAATAACCGAATAAATCGGTAATAAAAGCGGATTTATTGAGATATTTGTAAGTCACAATTTCTTGTTTAAAATCATGCTCTTTACAGATAGAAGTGCCGAACCAATAATCAAATTCTTCTCGAACACAATATCGATTATTTTGAATCGTTTTTGCCTCTTTTGCTTTTTTACCGCCTAAATAAGTGAAACGGCTAAAGATTCCCCATTTCCCGTTCGGATCTTCATAATCTAACCCAAATACGGTTTTTATTGGTTGGATAGAGAGTAAATCGGTTCCGTTTGAAAGTTTACCTTTGCTATAACCTAATGAACCATAAAATTTAAATCCTTTTGGAATAAATGAAGCAACTTGATCTAAATTTAAGTGGGTTTTTATTTCAATGCCACTCACTCGCGCGCGATCAACATTAACCATTTGTTGTTCCAAACTCTGAAATTTTTTCCCATAAGAATAAGAGGTAATAACACTTTCTTGTTCAAATAGGAAATTGTGATAGCGGGACTGATAAACACTGATATCAAATAATCCCACATCACTACGGTATTGCGCAAAAATGGTATGGCTAACGCTACGTTCTGATTTTAAATCCGGATTTGCCCGCCAAGAACCATAAGCATTTTGAAAGGTGAAATACATTTCCGATGCCGTTGGAATACGATAACCGGTAGAAAGCTGATAACCTAGTTTCCATGTTTCCGTAACCTGGGCATTTAATCCAATAAAACCGCTCCAATTCGCAAAACTACTTGGGTTTAGTTCTCCACCTTCCAAACAAGCTTTAGAACATTGTGCATTAAGGGCTTTAGGTTTTAATTTGGCATAGTCATAACGAATACCCGAATCAGTAGAAAAAATAGGGTTCCATACAATGTGATCTTTTAAAGAAATGCCATACATTTTTGTTTTAACCGGACGTTGAATCGTGTACCAATCATCACTTTCATAATTTTTCCCAATACCGATTCTATCGTGGTTAATATTTTTAAATTCACGTTCGCTCATATAGCTTTTTAACGAGAATGTATGCTCTCCCAATAAATTAAACGGCATACTTTCAAATTCTAGATTTGCACGTTTAAACTCGGTTTTCATTCTTCTGTCAAAAATTTCATCAAGTTCTTTCTCTTGCGTCAATCTGTTAGTGCCGCCTTTGTAATTAACCGCCGCAAGATTCGTTTTTTGATAATCCAAATCCAGTTTCGCAAAAGATAACCAACTTGATTCGGGTACATAGGTATAATTTAGGTTAACATTGTAGCGTTTATTTTGGTCATCGGCTTCGCGCCAAGCTCCGCCATAAAGCGTGTAACTACGTTCATCCGTATAACGATTGCCCTTTTGACCGTTTATAGCAAAGGCAATCCGGTGATGATCATTAATTTGATAACCTAATTTCGCTAAATAACTATGAAAACGATGTGTTGACGGATCGGGGTGCTGACTTTCACTGTGGTAATATAAATCCCCATCACCATTACTTTTCATTTCATGACCCGTACGTTGGGAATACATAAGTAATGCATCAAACTTATCACCAACATAACCTATGCCAAAGGTACGAACCCATTCACTATTTTTTCCAGCATAGCCACCACGTAATAGCGCACCAAATTTTTTGCCAGGCTTAACTATATCAATTGCTTCAAGTGTACGATAAGCCACAACGCCACCTAACGCACCGCTTCCTGAGTTAAACGCATCTGCGCCTCTAACGATGTCAATCTCACGAACTAATTCGGAATCAATCGATAAACGTGAACTATTAAAGTTGCCATAACGGGCATATAAAGAATTTTCTTCGCTATCCGGTAAATTAATACCATCAATGCTTATACCAACTCGGTTCCCTTCAACACCTCGAATAGAAAAACCTTTCAAAAAACGACCGTTATCACTGATACCAACATCGGAGGTATAACGAACTAAATCTCGAGTATCGCGAATCAACTCTTTTTGAATGGTTTCTGCATTTTTGTGAATTACTGAGGATTGGGTTTGACGGGTTGAAACCAGTTCAGCTTGAACATTAATTTCATCTAATTTTTCTTCTGCATTTGCAACATTAATATTTGATAAAATAATGCCTATAGGCAACAGGCTGTAAGCTGTTATCAGTAATTTATTCTTTTTCATATTGATTTCCTTAGGTAAAAAGTAAGCCGAATTATAAAAAAGAAAACCAAAGAAAAAAACAACGATATTGAGAATAATTTTTATTTTGTGATCTTTATCAAAAAAAAAACCGCACTTTATGAAAGTAAAAGTGCGGTCATTTTTTTCTGCTTTTTTGATTAAATATCGAGATTTGCTCTTAATGCATTCAATTCGATAAACTCACGACGCGGTTCTACTTCATCGCCCATTAGGGTTGTAAAGAGTTGATCAGCCGCTACGGCATCTTTAATCGACACTTTCAGCATACGGCGCGCATTTGGATCCATCGTCGTTTCCCAAAGCTGATCAGCGTTCATTTCACCTAATCCTTTGTAGCGTTGAACTTCCAAACCTTTGCGAGATTCTTTCACTAACCATTCTACGGCTTGTTCAAAGGTGCGTACCGGCTGTACTTTTTCACCACGAGCAACATAGGCTCCATCCTCTAACAAGCTATTTAATTGATTATTGAGTGAAACAATTTTCGCATATTCATTACCGCTCACAAAATCAAAGTTAATAAAGTAATCGTTATCTATACCGTGTTTACGAACAGTAATAATCGCTTCATAAACCTGACGTTCAGCATTAAATTGAGTACGCATCGCATACTGATGGGCTTCCGTTTCTTTTTCTTCAAGTAATTGAACAAAAGATTTTCCCCAATTTTCGACCGCACTTTCTTCACGCATCATATCAACGGTAAGTGACGGTTGATAAATCAATCCTTGCAATAAAGGGGTTGGATAATGACGGCTTAAACGCACAATCAATTTTTGTACACTATTGTATTCTGACACCAATTTTTCAAATGCAAGAGCATTCATTGCCGGTGCATTTTCGCTGATATGCAACGCTGCACCATCAAGAGCAAGGGTTAATTCATATTGCTCCATTTCATCCGCATCTTTAATATAACGCTCTTGTTTGCCTTTTTTCACTTTATAAAGCGGGGGTTGGGCAATATACACATAACCACGCTCAATAAGCTCCGGCATTTGGCGATAGAAAAAAGTGAGTAAAAGGGTACGAATATGTGATCCATCCACATCCGCATCGGTCATAATGATGATGTGATGATAACGTAATTTATCCGGGTTATATTCATCACGCCCGATACCACAACCCAATGCAGTAATTAACGTTCCTACTTCTTGAGAAGAAAGCATTTTGTCAAAACGGGCTTTTTCAACGTTTAGAATTTTCCCTTTTAATGGCAAAATGGCTTGAGTCTTACGATCACGCCCTACTTTCGCCGAACCGCCTGCGGAATCCCCCTCCACTAGGTAAAGTTCTGAAAGCGCAGGGTCTTTTTCTTGGCAGTCCGCAAGTTTACCCGGTAGCCCGGCAATATCCAACGCTCCTTTACGGCGTGTCATTTCACGGGCCTTACGTGCTGCTTCACGGGCACGAGCTGCCATAATAATTTGATTAACAATGATTTTTGCATCAGCAGGATTTTCCAATAGATATTCCTGCATTTTCTCATTCATTGCCGATTCCACCGCACTTTTCACTTCGGAGGAAACCAATTTATCTTTTGTTTGTGAAGAAAATTTTGGGTCAGGCACTTTCACAGAAATAATCGCCACTAAACCTTCACGCGCATCATCACCGGAAGTGGAAACTTTTTCTTTTTTCAACAAACCTTCATTTTCCATATAGCTGTTCAGGCTACGGGTCAATGCACCACGGAAACCGGCTAAGTGCGTACCACCGTCACGCTGCGGAATATTATTGGTAAAACAATAGACGTTTTCATTCACGCCATCATTCCATTGTAACGCCACTTCCACACCAATGCCGTCTTTTTCTGCAGTGAAGTAAAAAGGTTTTGGATGAATCGGGTTTTTATTTTTGTTTAAATATTCAACGAAAGCCTGAATCCCACCTTCGTAGTGGAAATGATCTTCCGTACCATCACGTTTATCTACCAAACGAATGGATACGCCGGAATTCAAAAATGAAAGTTCACGTAAGCGTTTTGCCAGAATTTTGTAATCAAAGGTGGTGATCGCAAAAATATCAGGACTCGGCCAAAAACGCACGCTTGTTCCGGTTGCCTCTGTATCGCCGATAATCGTCAGTGGCGTTTGCGGTTCGCCTAAATGATAAAACTGTTCATGAACATGACCTTGACGGCGGATAGTGAGTTGTAATTTATCCGATAAAGCATTAACGACAGATACCCCCACACCGTGCAAACCACCGGATACTTTATAAGAGTTATCATCAAATTTACCACCTGCATGCAACACGGTCATAATGACTTCCGCCGCAGAAACGCCTTCTTCCGGATGGATATCCACAGGAATACCGCGTCCGTCATCTTGTACAGAAACGGAATTATCATCATGAATCGTCACGATAATATCAGAGCAGTAGCCCGCTAAGGCTTCATCAATAGCATTATCTACCACTTCAAACACCATATGATGCAAACCGGTGCCATCATCGGTATCACCGATATACATCCCTGGGCGTTTACGGACGGCATCAAGCCCTTTTAATACTTTAATGCTGGATGCACCATAGTTATCGGTCGTGGTAGTTTCTGACATAATTAATCTCTATTTTTGTAAATGAAAATTGGGCAGGATTATAGCAAAAAATGTGCTAATTAGCGAATAATAACCAAAAAGCACCTATTCTTAAAAGCTAGCCTTACAATGCGAAAATTATCCGGTATGACGCTCTTTCAATTTACTAATCACATCTTCCCAAGCTAAATTGGCATCTTGCAATAACACCGTAAGATGATAAGCCAGATCCGCTGCCTCGCAAATCGTTTCCTCGCGATCTTTTACCGTGGCGGCAAGAGCAGTTTCCACTCCTTCCTCGCCAACTTTCTGTGCGATCCGTTTTGTGCCTTTTGCATAAAGTTCGGCGGTGTAGGAACTCTGCGGATCCGCCCCTTTACGGCTAGCGATCAAACGTTCCAATTTGCTGAAAAAAATCCAAGCGGGTTCGCTAGATGAGCTAAATTGGTGAAAACAGCTTTCTTCCCCTGTATGACAAGTTTCCCCTATCGGATCAGCAAGAATTAACAGGCTGTCATTATCACAATCAAGGCTCATATCCACCACGTTAAGAAAATTGCCTGAAGTTTCACCTTTCGTCCATAGCCGCTGTTTTGTACGGGAATAGAAAGTGACTCTTTTTTCTGCGAGTGTTTTTTCTAAGGCTTCAGGGTTCATATAACCGAGCATTAGCACTTCACAGGTTTTTGCATGTTGAACAATAACGGGTAGTAAATTATTGACTTTTTGCCAGTTGATATTTTTCATGTTTAACATAGTGTTCCTTAATCCCATCACACTTCTTCATAAATAGCATATTTTTCATCGTTGAAAATTATAGCTTGATGATTATTAATAGGAAGTAGATTTAACTGTTCAGCATAGCTTTGCATCGTATTCTTCGTACTCTCGACAAATGGAAATTCTTCGTAATGTGGCAATATATAAAAATTTACTAAATTTAATCCTGAATATTCCTCTAATGCTGATGCTTTATTTCTATCGTCTAAAAGTTGAATATAATCTATGTTTTCTGATGCAATAATTGCACCTGCTGACTCTCCAATATAGATCAAATTCTCCAAAATTCTCTTTTTAATAACGGCAATGAGATCTTTTTTCTTTAATTCCTGTAATAAG
>NZ_MLHG01000058.1 GCF_001998825.1 Rodentibacter mrazii | reverse complement strand
TGCCTTGCCTTGCCTTGCCTAAACTAAACGATAATTGCAAGCGAAATTTATCATTTTTCTTCAATAATATTAATTCGGAGGTCAAATGATCTCTGAAATTCTTTTTTCTAAAGAGGGCGTTTCCGCCAATTCTAAACAACTTGCCCAACTTCAAGCCCTTTTTCCAAATTGTTTTGATAAAAACGGAAAATTTTTACTGGAAAAATTCCAAACGGAGATTGCTGAGAAAACTGACATTAGCCGTGAATTTTATGAGATGAATTGGTTGGGAAAATCCTATGCCAAATTGCTTCGTAATCTTCCGCCCAAAACCTTACTTTGTGAAGACAAAGCACACAATGCCAAGCCTGAAAATGCTAACAGCCAAAATTTACTGATCCAAGGCGATAATTTAGAGGTGTTAAAACATCTGAAAAATGCTTACAAAGGCAGAGTGAAGATGATTTATATCGACCCTCCCTATAATACGGGATCGGATGGTTTTGTGTATCAAGATGATCGTAAATTTACACCCGAACAGTTAAGCGAACTCGCCCATATCAACCTTGATGAGGCGGAACGTATTTTAAAATTCACCGCTAAGGGGGCCAATTCTCATAGCGCTTGGCTCACTTTTATGTATCCGCGCCTTTATATTGCCCGTGATTTACTCAAGGAAGACGGCGTGATCTTTATTTCCATTGATGATAACGAAGTGGCGCAGTTGAAATTATTGTGTGATGAGGTGTTTGGCGAGGGGAATTTTGTTGAAAAAATTATTTGGAAAAAACGAAGTGGACCTCCAAATGATAAGAAAATAGCAGCAGTTCATGAATATATTTTAATTTATACAAAAAATGCCCAAGTATTGAGTTTAAATTTGAAGGAACGAAACGAAAAACAATTAAGTAGGTATAAAAATCCAGATAATCACCCTAAAGGTAAATGGGCTGCAGATAATTTGATGGCAAATGTTAAAGGAGGAAGGTTTGTTCAATCACTTTATTTTCCAATAAGAAATCCTATAACCGGAGAAGAACATTACCCTTCATCAAATGGAAATTGGAGATTTAATCAAAAGAAAATGATGAATCTTTTAGAAAATAATGAAATTTATTTTGGCGAAGATGGAAAGGGAAGACCGAAATTAAAACGTTTTCTTTGTGATGTGAAAAATGGTGTAACCTATAGTACTCTTTGGGATTTTGTACCATTTAATAATGTGGCAAGTGCTGAAATTAGCAATTTATTAGGTAATCTTAATATCTTTGATACGCCAAAACCGGTAGATTTAATCAAAGAGTTGCTTGCATTGGGAACGAATACTAATGATGTAATAATAGACTTCTTCGCCGGTTCAGGCACAACCGCCCACTCCGTAATGCAATTCAACGCCAAAGACGGTGGCAATCGCCAATTTATTTTGGTGCAACTTCCTGAGAAAACTGACGAAAAATCTGAGGCCTTTAAGGCCGGCTACAAAACCATTTTTGACATCACCAAAGCCAGAATTGAGAAAAGTGCGGTTAAAATTAGACAAGATTTTCCTGATACGCAATGTGATCTCGGTTTCAAAATTTACCAAACCACTGATAATTTCAGAGATCATAGTGATGATGAATTTTCCTTAGAACAGGCAACGTTGCCTTTTGTAGAAAACTTGACCGAAGCCCAATATCACTCCTTGCTCACCACTTGGGCATTGAATGATGGCGCACTGCTGACCGACCCGATTTCGGAAGTTAAACTTGGCGATTATACCGCCCATTTATGCGATAAACGTTTATATTTATTAGAAACCGGCTTTACTTCTGCAGATTTGCTTGTGTTTATTCAAAAGTTGGATAGTGACAAGGATTTCAATCCGAACCGCGTGATTGTATTCGGTGAAAATATGTCAAGTGCGATGCAGCAAGAATTGAACCAAGCGATTGAAACTTATAGCAATAAGAAAAATATCGTATTGAGTTTGATTATTCGTAATTAGGTGGTTAAAAATGAGTGGCTTTAACTACGAAAAAAATCTCTCTCATCAAGAACAAGGCATTCAAGCTGTGCTTGCCGTGTTTGATGGCGTAACCCCAGAACAACATTTTGCCGATGAAAATCCCGAATTGATTTTCGCTAATGGGCAATATGTGAAAAATTTGCGATCGGTTCAAAATGCCAATCAAATTGACCGCACTTTTGATGGTTCAAACGTGTTGGATATTTCCATGGAAACCGGTACGGGCAAAACTTACACTTATACCAAAACAATGTACGATTTACACCGTATGCTTGGCGTGTTTAAATTTATTGTGGTTGTCCCAACGCTTTCTATCAAAGCCGGCACAAAATATTTTTTGCAAAGCCAATCTCTTGCGGAGCATTTCCGCCAAGATTTTGGTAATGATTATGACAAGGTGAATCTTAAAACCTATGTGGTGGAAAGCCAAAAAACATCAAAGGGCAAAAAATCCTATATTTCTGCAGCAATCGATCAATTTGTGAAAGCGGAAAATCAAAATGACATTCATGTTTTACTGATTAATGCGGGAATGATTAATTCTCCCTCAATGACAGAAAGTAGTGATCGTGCTTTAAAAGATCTCTTTGATCAACCGCAAGCTGCTCTTGCTGCCGTTCGTCCGATAGTGATTATTGATGAACCGCATAAATTCCCAACAGCTAAGAAAACTTGGGAAAATATCAAGCGATTAGACCCACAATATATTTTGCGATATGGCGCAACATTCAATGAACAATATCACAACCTGATTTATCGCTTGACAGCGGTGGATGCATTTAACCAAGATTTAGTGAAAGGTGTTCGTGTATTTTGTGAAGAACAAGAAGGCGGTTTAAAAGCACAAGTAAAACTGACCGCACTTTCAGGTACTCAAGCGACTTTTGACCTCGCTGAAAACGGCAAGAATAAAACCTTCCATTTAAGCAAAGGCGACAATTTAGCTAAAATTCATCCTGCTATTTTTGAGCTAAAAATTGAGGCGATGAATAAAAGTAATCTAGCATTAAGCAATGGTTTAGAGTTAAAAATAGGTGCGTTACTTAATCCCTATTCTTACTCGGAAACCGTGCAAGATAGCATGATGAAAAAAGCGATTGTTGAGCATTTCAAATTGGAACGAGAGTTGCTTACACAAACGTCACCAAAAATCAAACCGCTTACTTTGTTTTTTATTGATGATATTGCAGGCTATCGCAGTGGTAACGAGATTGCGGGCAGCTTAAAAGAAAAATTTGAAAGTTGGGTTTTGGCAGAAGCAAAAGAAAGATTGAAAATAGAAAACGATCCGTTTTATCGAGATTATTTGGTTAAAACTATCGCTGATGTATCGCTTACTCACGGCGGTTATTTTTCCAAAGATAATAGCGAAAGTGACGACAAAATCGAACAAGAAGTAAATGAAATTCTGCATGATAAAGAAACGTTACTTTCTTTAGAAAATCCACGCCGTTTTATTTTTTCCAAATGGACGTTACGCGAAGGCTGGGATAACCCGAATGTATTTCAGATTTGCAAATTGCGCTCCAGTGGCAGCAAAACCTCTAAGCTCCAAGAAGTGGGGCGTGGCTTGCGTTTACCGGTGAATGAGTTGATGGAACGGGTGCGTTCGCCACAATATCAGCTTAATTATTTTGTAGATAATAGTGAAAAAGATTTCGTAGAGGAATTGGTTGGGGAAGTGAATAAAGTGTCTGAAATAGAGCAAATTCCGACCGCACTTTCGTCCGAATTATTAGAAAAAATCAAACGCGCTTATCCGCAAGAAAGTAACCTCAGTATCACTCATAAATTGGCAGATAATAAACTGATTGACGATAATGACAATTTTGTGAGCTGTGCCGCTTATCAGCAGGTGAAACAGCTTTTCCCTAATGCATTTAACTCGGGATTGTACAAAGGAAAAATCACCGAGGCAAAAGAGAAAGGTAATTTTATCCCTATGCGTGAGGGGAAATATGAAGAGCTAAAAACATTGTGGGAGCTGATTCATCATAAAGCAATTTTGCAATATAAAATTGATTCGGAAGCTGATTTTTTAGCGTTATTGATTTCTTATTTAAAAGAAAATGGCGACAAATTTAAACAAGCTGGCATTCGCACCAAAGTTTCCGAAACCTATATCAAAAATGGTGTGATGATTGCTCGAAACAAAGATGATTTAGATAGTACATTCATTCGTTTTAATACTATGAGTTATCGTGAATTTTTGGAAACTTTATCTGCGACAGCAAAAATCAAAATGACAACTTTACATCAAGCTTTTCATCAAGTGCGGTCGGAATTGGATATTTCCCAATTTTTGAATATGCAGACTATTGCTCAAATTCGTAGTGGTTTTAATCAGTTCTTATTGCACCATTCTTTTAGTAAGTTTGAATTGGGCTATCAGATGGTGAATAATTCGGTTCATCCAACACAATTTACTGATAAAAACGGACAACCTAAAGCAGTTCGAGTTACGGATTTAGGCAGAATGACCGATGAGGTGCGTGAACCTGCCTCAAGCTATTTGTTCAGCGAGATTTTTTACGATTCTGAAATTGAGCATCAAAATATCACTCATGGAGAAATTGAAGGCGTGACGGTATTTACTAAGATCCCAAAAAACTCCATCAAAATTCCTGTGGCGGGTGGTGGGACTTATTCCCCTGATTTTGCTTATATTATAAAAACTAAAAATAATGAGATTTTAAATTTTGTTATTGAAGCTAAAGGAGTAAAAGATTCAGAATTTCTAAGGCAGCAAGAAAAAAGTAAAATCAAACACGCTGAACGCCTGTTTTCTTATATTTCGACACAAACTAAAGTGGTGTTTAAAACGCAGTTTGAAGGGGTGCGAGTGATAGCTTTGATAAGAAGGTATTTACAAAAATAGGGGGATTAACCGTATTTTTGTTTTGGGGCATTAATTGCCCCGTTTTTATTTTATCAATCATCAATTTTTTAGATAATCGTTTTTATAACTGAGGTATGGATATTAAAAATTTGTTTATATTGAATGGCTTGACCCCATTAATAAAAAAGGTATGCTAAGCAAAGTTTGTTGCAAAGGAAAACAATCATGCAAGACGTGATAAATGGATTATTAGTTGTGCTAGTGCCTATGCTATTAGGCTATTTATTGAAAGTAAAAAACAAAAAACATATCATCAAAATTAATCAAATTGTGATGTTTTTGTTGTATGTCATCTTGTTTTTAATGGGGTATTTACTTGGTCAGCTCGATGATCTAGAAACAAAGCTCCCGATTATTGGTAAAACCGCAGCGGCACTTTCGGCGATTATTCTAACCTCAAATACGATTGGATTAATGATTTATGATCGCTTTAATCCTGCACCATTACTCAAACCTCAAGGAAAAATCTCCTCTCGTTGGCACTCATTAGTTGATTCTTTCAAACTTTCCGGCACTGTTATTTTAGGGACTTTATGTGGTTGGTTATTTAACACTTATCTTGTTTTACCTACGGGGATTAATCTTTATGTGTTGATTGTATTAATCTTTTTCGTGGGTATTCAGCTACGCAACAATGGTATTTCGCTAAAAGAAGCATTGTTTAATAAACGTGGTTTTCAAACCGGTATAGTATTTACTGCCACTTCTTTATTGGGAGGGATTGTGGCAGCGTTAGTTTTAACTATGCCTATCACACAAGGTTTGGCATTTGCTTCGGGAATGGGGTGGTATTCTTTGTCAAGCGTGGTACTGACAAATGCATGGGGGCCGATACAGGGGAGTATTGCATTTTTTAATGATTTATCTCGAGAGATTATTAGTTTATTTATCGTTCCGATTTTTATGCAACATTTTCGCTCAACAGCGATTGGTATCACTGGGGCAACAGCGTTGGACTGTACTTTGCCCATTATTCAAAAATCAGGGGGAATAGAAGTGACTCCTATCGCAATTTCTTTTGGGGTTGTCACAAATATTCTTCCACCTGTTTTATTAGTTTTATTCTCAGGTATTCCTATCTAATTCCATCTTATTGAATTATTTATATTATTTTAATTAACAACATTTAACTTAAGGAATAAAAATGCAACAAAAACATTCAAATCTTGCCGCCAGTCTTGTGTGGTTTACCGCAGCCATATCTATGGCAGAAATTTTAACCGGAACTTGGTTTGCACCCCTCGGTTGGAAACAAGGGATTATCGCGATTTTACTCGGACATATTATTGGCGGTGCAATGTTCTTTTGTGCAGGGTTTATCGGTGCCAAAACACAAAAAAGTGCCATGCAAACTGTACAGATTTCTTTCGGGCAAAAAGGTTCGGTGCTTTTTTCCGTACTTAATGCGATGCAGCTTATCGGTTGGACTGCTGTGATGATTTATATGGGCGCAGAAGTCATTTCTATTTTGAATCAACAAGAGGCACAAAATGTATTTTTCCCGCTATTTACCGTTGGATTAGGTGTGCTCATTATCGTTTGGTTGTTAATGGGCTTTAGCAATCTTGGTGTAATAAAAAGTCTTTCTTTGGTGACGATGTTTTTATTGATGCTTTGGTTGACATTACAAATTATCAGTCGTGACTTTATGCCTCCGGTAGGAGAACATCAGATTAAATTCGGCACAGCAGTAGAGATTGCCGCGATTATGCCGTTATCTTGGCTTCCGGTTGTTTCCGATCATACGAAACTCACAAAAACACCACTAAAAACAACCGCACTTTCTACTCTTGCTTATACAGTCACAAGTTGTTGGATGTATTCTATTGGGTTAGGGGCGGCACTTGTAAGCGGAAAATCGGAAATCGCTCAAATTTTAGCATTATCCGGTGTCAGCATTGTTGGTGTGCTGATTGTTGTTACATCCACCATGATCAATACTGCATTACCGGTGCATTCCACAGGAATGAGCTTAAATAATATTTACGCTAAATTGAGTGTGAAATGGGTTTCAATTCTCACGGTGGTTACCGGGATTATTCTTGCAACAATGTTGCCGGTTACGCAATATGAACATTTTCTCTTTTTTATCGGTTCGGTATTCGCCCCTATGATTGGGGTGTTAATTGCCGATTTCTTTGTATTTAAACAACGCGAACCTCAGAGAAGCATTGATGTGATAGGCTTAGGCGTTTGGTTTATCGGTTTTATCATTTACCGTGTTTTAATGTGGAAAGAATGGGAAACAGAATTAGGGGTCACTTTTCCTGTTATTGCGTTCACCTTTGGCTTAACCATTTTGGTACGTAAATTGACAAAAAAATAGAAAAGATAAGAGGGAAATAATGAATTTTCCCCTTTTTTACAGGAATTATTTTTTCCAAATCACGTGAAATTCACGATCTTCTTCACGGTGGGAAATGAGGAATTTAGCAAAAACATCATCCATTTCATCTTTATCATTAACCAAGCCAATCCAGACTTCAGCAAAGGCATTCGGGTCGATTAATACCCCAATTTCCTGTTCCCAATCTTCAGCGGTTTCCACAAATTCTACTGCACCACGTTCTTCAAATTGAAGGTTAAACAGCATAATATCTGCCGGATCTAAATTTTCCCCTGCCATTTCTAAGAAGATATCGTAAGCAATATCAATAGCTGCATCAGGGTCAAGTTTTTGAAATTCAGTTGTCATCATTTTGCCTCTTTTTCGTTGATGAGCGGTATGATACTGAAATTAAAAGTACGGTCAAATTCATTTGTGTTTTTAACCGCACTTTATCGTTTCTCTCCTAACCCGTATTACGCATTCCAGCGGCAATACCTGTGATGGTGATCATCAAGGCTTGTTCCACATCAGGATTCGGCTGATCCGAATTTTCACGGAAACGGTGGAGGAGTTCTACTTGGAGAAGATTGAGCGGATCGGTGTAGATATTGCGTAGTGCAATCGATTCGGCAATCCATTGTAAATCGGACATCAGTTCATTACAGTGAGAAAGGGAAAGCACCGTTTGAATATCCTCTGTCAATTGTTGGCGTAAGTTTTCGCCTAAATACCACAGCTCTTTTTTCACCAAACGTTGATCATATTGTTGTGAAAGCCAAAGGTCTGCTTTGCTGAATACCATTTCCAGCATCCCAATTCGGGTGGAGAAAAACGGCCATGTTTGGCACATTTCTTCAATAATCTCACCTTTGCCATTTTCAATGACTTGACGCACAGAAGCACCCGCCCCCAGCCATGCCGGCAGCATTAGACGGTTTTGCATCCAAGCGAAAATCCACGGAATGGCTCGAAGGCTTTCAACCCCGCCGTTTGGATTACGTTTTGCCGGGCGTGAACCCAGTGGCAATTTAGAGAGTTCCTGTTCCGGTGTAGCACTGCGGAAGTAAGGCACAAAGTCTTTATCACCCCGCACGACATCACGGTAGATTTTGCAAGAAATGGTGGAAAGCTCATCCATAACGGTACGCCATTCTTCCTTAGGCTCAGGCGGTGGTAAGAGGTTGGCTTCTAAAATAGCGCTGGCGTAGAGGTCGAAAGTTTCCACCGCTACGGCAGGTAAACCGAGTTTGAAGCGGATCATTTCCCCTTGTTCTGTAACACGCAAGCCATTTTTTAATGAGCGTGGCGGTTGGGAAAGTAGGGCAGCATGAGCCGGTGCACCACCACGACCGATTGTGCCACCACGTCCGTGGAATAAAGTGAGTTCAATGCCGAGTTTTTCCGTTAAATTCACGAGGGCTTCTTGGGCACGATATTGCGCCCAAGAGGCCGCCATCATACCGGCATCTTTGGCGGAATCCGAATAGCCAATCATCACCATCTGACGGTTGTTAATCACACCCCGATACCAACCAATATTGAACAGTTGGGTCATCACTTCTTCTGCCGCATCCAAGTCATCCAAGGTTTCAAACAGAGGCACCACCGGAATATGATGAGGAACACCGGCTTCTTTTAGCAATAAGTGGACGGCAAGTACATCAGAAGCATTACGAGCCATGGAAATCACATAACAAGCAATCACTCCTTGTTTTTGGGCTGCCACCACTTTACAGGTATCAAGAATTTCTTGTGTTTCGGCGGAAGGTGTCCAATTTTGAGGAATGAGTGGACGGCGTGAACTTAATTCACGAATTAAGAAAACTTGTTTGTCTTCCTCAGTCCATTGGGAATAATCACCTAAACCGATATAGCGGGTGATTTCTGCAATGGCATCAGTATGACGGGTACTTTCTTGACGAATATCCATTTGTGACAAGGTGACACCAAAGCAACGGATACGATGTAAAATATCAAGCAATGAGCCGTTTGCAATAATACGCATACCGCATGCCATAAGGGATTGATAACAATCGTAAAGCGGTTCCCAAAGTTGGTTATCTTCTAAAATAATGTCATTTTCTGTGACACGAGGCAGGCGATCGGCAAGGAGATCGTCAAAGTAGGCGAGGGTAGTCGTGAGTTTTGTGCGTAAGCCTTTTACCACGACACGATAAGGCTCTAAATGATCGCCATATTTTGCTCGAAATTCATCGGTACATTTCACCATAGAAAGTTCATCGGCAAGTTTGCAGATGTCTTGAAGGAATAAATCCGCCGCTTTCCAACGAGCAAAATTCAGTACTTTTTGGGTAATTTGAGCGGTAACAAATGGGTTTCCGTCACGGTCGCCTCCCATCCAAGAAGAAATACGTACCGGTTTTAAACCGACCGGTAAATCATAGCCTAAGAATTCACGTGCATTTTCATTTAATTGGCGAAGGAACTCTGGAATGGCTTGCCAGAGGCTATTTTCCAACATCGCAAAGCCCCATTTTGCTTCATCAAATGGGGTTGGGCGAACGGTGCGAATTTCATTGGTATGCCAGGCTTCGGCAATTAAACGAAGGAGCAGACGCTCAATCACGCTGCGTTCTTTGGGAGTTAGATCACCGTGTTCCAATTTGCTTAAACATTTGTTGATTTCAACGTGTTTATGAATAAGTGAACGGCGGGTGGTTTCTGTCGGGTGTGCCGTTAATACAAGTTCGATTAAGAGTTTTTCAATGGTTTTATAAACCTCTTCTTTTGATGCATTTCCCCCTTTTAAACGTGTGAATAGCGCGTGTAAAGAGCGTTCTGAAGGGGCTTTTTGTGAATGTTCACGAGAGATAGTTTGATATTGTTCGGCAATATTTGTTAGGTTCAAAAATTGGCTGAATGCGCGCGCCACAGGAATGATATTATCCGTTGAAATATTCGCCAATGTTTTGAGCAATACTTGACGCGCTTTGTCGTTCCCAGCACGGGAATCACGGGATAATTTGCGGATATTTTCGATAAGTTCAAGAATATCGGCACCTTGTGCATCGTTAATGGTTTCTCCGAGAAAACGCCCTAACATATTGATGTTATTGCGTAGAGTGACATACCCTTGTGTCATACAAACTCCTAAAAAAGTAAGATAAAAATAAAACCGGATACAGATATAACTAAAAATAGGTGTGGGGTCAAACCTTACGAGAGAAAAGATTGATGAAAAACAGGAAAAATAAATTTTTCTAAAAAAATGACCGCACTTTCTATGTTTTATTTAAAAAGTGCGGTCATTTTTAGTAAGTTTTATACTATGTTTTTAACAGATTTTCTGATAACCAATTCAGGATGAATATCAATACGGCTTTGCTCATCTGATAAATTATTTTTATCTTTTTGTGAAATACGCTCAAATAACAAATTCACCGCTTGTGCACCTAACCGAGATTTAGATTGGTGGACCGTTGTGAGCGGAGGAGCATAAAAACGTGATGAATGAATATTGTCGTAACCAATGACAGAAATATCATCCGGCACACGCAAGCCTTTTTCTGTGATAGCAGAAATCGCACCTAATGCCATTACATCATTACAGCAGAACACGGCAGTAGGTAAGTCTGATTGAGCAAGGATTTTATTCATACATTCGTAACCATCTTCAGGTTCAAAATGACCTTCCATTACCCAATCTTTATTAATCGCCAGATTTGCTTCCGCCATAGCTTTCTCAAAACCTTCGTAACGGGTTCTTGCGGTGGTTTTGCTCAGTTCACCCGCAATAATACCGATTTTTCTATGGCCGCAATCAAGTAAATGTTTCGTTGCCAAATAACCGCCGGTAAAGCTGTTATCATCAATAATATCTGTGTCGCCATTGGGGCCCCAATCCATCACGACCATAGGCACGCTGGAAAAATTGGAAAGTAAATCAAGGGACGTTTGGGTATATTCGGAACACATCACGAGTAAACCATCCACCCGTTTCTTAGCTAACATTTCTAAATGATTTTTAATTTTTTCAGGATCATTTTGAGTGTTACATAAAAAGAGGGAATAGCTTTGTCGATAGCAATGTTCTTCAACCGCATGAATAATTTCGGCAAAGTAGGGGGCTTCACTGGTGGTGACAATCATTCCAATAGATTTGGTCGTGTTGACTTTTAGGCTTCTTGCCACTGCACTTGGGGAGTATTTTAAGGTTTTAATCGCGTGTTGAACGGCCTCTTCCGTTTCTTTTGCAACAAATCGGGTTTTATTGATTACATGGGAAACGGTGGTTGTGGATACCCCCGCCATCTTTGCCACATCTTTAATCGTTGCCATAAGTTGATTTTCCTTAAAAAAAATTTTCCCCATTATAAGGATTGTTTAAGAATAGTTAAGTGGAGGACAAAAATTTTTTAAAAAAAGGTCGTTTTTTTTCTTTTTCTTGTTAGAATGGCGAGGATTCAACATCAATTTAAGGAGAAAATAATGAGCGATTTAGGTTATGCTGTGGTTTCCGCGGCGTTAGTTATGGCTTTTCTATTTGGTTTAACATTCGCTATTTTTTAGTTTAATAGGATAGCTTTTCTATCACCGCACTTTGGTTTGCAAAGTGCGGTGATTTTTTTCGGTGTTTTTGCGTGAGAATTAAAAATATGGTAAAACTAACACCGTTTTATTCATTAACTAAATAGGAAGTACAATGGCAAATTTACAAGCAATTATTGAGTCTGCTTTTGAAAAACGTGCGGATATTACGCCAAAAACCGTAGATGCAGAAACCCGTGCAGCGATCGAAGAAGTGATCGAAGGATTAGATAGCGGTAAATATCGTGTGGCAGAAAAAATTGATGGAGAGTGGGTGACCCACCAATGGTTAAAAAAAGCGGTATTGCTTTCATTCCGCATCAATGACAACAAAATTATTGATGGTGCAGAAACAAAATATTACGACAAAGTAGCATTAAAATTTGCCGATTACACTGAAGAACGTTTCCAACAAGAAGGCTTCCGTGTGGTGCCGTCTGCCACTGTGCGTAAAGGGGCATATATTTCTAAAAACTGTGTTTTAATGCCGTCTTATGTCAATATCGGTGCCTATGTGGGCGAAGGCACAATGGTGGATACTTGGGCTACGGTTGGTTCCTGTGCACAAATCGGTAAAAACGTTCACTTATCCGGTGGTGTAGGAATCGGTGGGGTATTAGAACCATTACAAGCGAATCCGACGATCATTGGTGACAACTGCTTTATCGGTGCCCGTTCTGAAGTGGTTGAAGGGGTTATCGTTGAGGACAGTTGTGTGATTTCAATGGGCGTATTCATTGGTCAATCCACTAAAATTTATGATCGTGAAACCGGTGAAATTCACTATGGTCGTGTACCTGCAGGATCTGTGGTGGTTTCAGGTAGCCTTCCATCAAAATGTGGTAAATACAGTCTTTACTGTGCGGTAATCGTGAAAAAAGTGGATACGAAAACCTTAGGCAAAGTCGGTATCAACGAACTATTACGCTCTATTGAAGAATAATTAAACATTCTCTCAAAAAATAAACCGCACTTTGTTATCACAAAATGCGGTTTTTTCTTTTATAATCAAATGATTATTTATTTTTAGCTAACATTGTCACAAATTTCATTTTAATGCGATTGCCATTTTCGTCGGTTTTGTGCAATTCACCCATTTCCTCATTGTATTTAATCAATTCCCAGCCTTGGTAATAATTCTTCAATTCATTTTCTTTGAAGGTGAAAGAAAAAGGCATAGGGCAGGGTACGTCATCAGTGGACATGGCAGCGACAATTAAATTATATCCACCCGTATTAGTATGTTCCTGCATATTTTTGATAATTGCCGGTATGCGTTCGCGGTTTAAGAACATAAATACCACAGTAGAAAGAATAAAATCGTAGTTTTCTTGAATATTCGCCGTATTGATATCGTAAAGTGCGGTCGAAATTGTAAGATTTTCTTTTTTTTTCGTTTCATTTAAGAAAGTAAGACTATTTTCATTATGATCCCAAGAAGTGACATCAAAACCGAGCAAACTTAGAAAGAGTGAGTTTCTGCCTTGACCGCAACCAAGATCAAGGGTTTTGCAAGGGGTAATGATTTTGACCGCACTTTTTACTTCGGAATGGGTTGCCGTCATATTATATTTTTTGCTGAAATAATCTTCTTTTTTACAATAAAACCCAAGGGTGCATTCCAAATCATCGGTTAAGGCTTCCACCCGATGCCAAGCTTGCGGTTCAACAAATGGAGTGTCTGTTTCCGGCGTGAAAATATATTCGGCAATAATATTGCCTTCTTCCGTTAATTCATAGAATTTGAGTTGACCTTTTAATACGGTCACTTTCCCCCAAGTACCGACTTTAGTATTGTGTTTTTCTTGAAACATTTGGGGGAGTTTATCTTTTGTCCAAACCGGCATTTGTTTATAGCAGATTAATTCATTATTCATCATTATTCTCCAAATAAAGTAAAATAGTTGAGTGATATAGTAGGTTATATGGTTTGAATTTTCAATCGAAAAATAAAAAAGGCGACCAACGTCGCCCGAATTTGCACTAAATTGATTATTTCACCTGCATACCGGCTGTTACACCATTGTCCGCAGAAAGTAAGAATAAATCACAGCCACCGCTGCCGGCGGAAAGAATCATCCCCTCCGATACGCCAAACTTCATTTTGCGTGGTGCAAGATTTGCTACCATAATCACGAATCGACCTTCTAATTCCTCTGGTTTTGAGTAAGCCGCTTTAATGCCAGAGAACACTTGACGGGTATGATCACCAAGATCTAATTCAAAACGTAAAAGTTTATTAGATTCCGGCACCGCCTCGCATTTCAACACTTTTGCCACACGCAGATCCAGTTTGGCAAAATCATCAATAGTGATGGTGTCGGCAATGGGTTCTACATTAGAAAGTGCGGTTGATTTTGCTACAGTTTTTTCTGCAACTTTATTTGATTCGGCAAATAACTTCTTGGTTTCTTCCACCACCGCATCAATTTGCTTTTTCTCTAAACGGGAGAATAAAGATTTAAACGGGGCAATTTGATGAGCGAATAAAGGTTGGGCAATATTATCCCAATGCAATTCGCTTTGTAAAAAGGCTTCTGTACGCTCCGCTAATTTTGGTAATACTGGTTTTAAGTAGGCCATCAACACACGGAATAGTTCAATGCCCATTGAGCAGACGGCTTGTAATTCAGCTTCTTTACCTTCTGTTTTTGCGATCACCCAAGGGGCTTTTTCATCAATATATTTATTCGCTTTATCGGTAAGAGCCATAATTTCACGAATCGCTTTATTGTATTCACGGGTTTCGTAATAAGTGGCGATTTGTTCGGCCTGTGCGGTAAATTCAGCGAATAGTGCTTCATCTTC
This sequence comes from Rodentibacter mrazii, assembly GCF_001998825.1. Lineage (GTDB taxonomy): Bacteria > Pseudomonadota > Gammaproteobacteria > Enterobacterales > Pasteurellaceae > Rodentibacter > Rodentibacter mrazii. The sequence continues at coordinate 12,081 of NZ_MLHG01000058.1, read as the reverse complement.
TAATTTATCTGCCAATTTGCCTTCAAAGCATTTTGTGATAAAACCGGCATTTCGAGAGGCTAAATTGACTAATTTATTAACAATATCGGTATTTACACGTTGCACAAAATCATCAAGATTGAAATCGAGATCTTCAATACGATTATTGAGTTTTGCCGCATAGTAATAACGTAAGCATTCAGGATCAATATGGTTCAAGTACGTGCTTGCTTGAATGAAAGTGCCGCGAGATTTTGACATTTTCGCACCATCTACGGTGACATAACCATGGGCAAATACATTAGTCGGTTTGCGATAGCCACTGCCTTGCAACATTGCCGGCCAGAATAAACTGTGGAAATACACGATATCTTTACCGATAAAATGATAAAGTTCCGCCTCACTGTTTTCAGCCCAAAACGTATTGAAATCAATGCCTTCACGATCACAAAGATTTTTGAACGCAGCCATATAACCAATCGGCGCATCCAACCATACATAGAAGAATTTATCTTTTTCTTCCGGAATTTCAAAACCAAAATAAGGCGCATCACGGGAAATATCCCATTGTTGCAAACCGCTTTCAAACCACTCCTGCATTTTATTGGCGATTTCAGGTTGAAGTGAACCGGAACGCGTCCATTCCTGCAACATATTTTCAAATGCCGGCAAATCAAAGAAAAAGTGTTCGGATTCTTTTACAATGGGTGTTGCACCAGATACGGCAGAACGTGGATTAATTAAATCCATTGGACTATAAGTGGACGCGCAAACCTCACAGTTATCGCCATATTGATCTTCCGCTTTGCATTTAGGACAAGTCCCTTTTACAAAACGATCCGGCAAAAACATATTTTTTTCAGGATCGTAAAGTTGAGCAATCACTTTACTTTTGATGAAACCCTTTGATTTTAATTTGTTATAAATTTCTGCGGTGATTTGTTTATTTTCTTCGCTGTGTGTGGAGTGGTAGTTATCAAAACTAATATTAAAACCGGCAAAGTCACGAATGTGATCCGCCTTTGCTTTAGCGATTAATTCTTCCGGAGTGATGCCTAATTTGTCGGCATTCAACATAATTGGGGTTCCATGAGCATCATCAGCACACACAAAATAAATCTTGTTGCCACGCATACGTTGAAAACGCACCCAAATATCCACTTGAATATGTTCTAGCATGTGACCTAAATGGATTGCACCATTGGCGTAAGGTAGGGCGCAAGTGACTAAAATTTTACGGGGTTGAGCTGTCATTTTTATTCTCTTTTATTGCACAAAAAATGGTTCGTTATCTTACCTGATAAACGGTATTTTTTCTAGTTCATCACATTTTGTCTTAACAGAGCGGGATTAAAGTGGTTAAATATGCCCGACGAATTTACTCCATTATTTTAATAGGACTTTATTATGGCAATCTTTTTTTCTGAAAATATCAGTTCAGAACAACAAACCGAGCTTCTCCGGCTCTTTCAACATTTTACCCATCCCAGCCTACAAAAAGATCTCGTTGCGTTAAATGCCCTAAAAAAAGTAGAGAAAGGGGGGGAAACATTACGCATTGAATTGCAACTGCCGTTTGCCTGGAATAGCGGTGTGGCGCAACTGAAACAATCAATCTCTGATGAGCTATTAAAAGCAGCGGATTGCAAAGTGATCAAATGGGAGGTTAATTATCAAATTGCTACCTTAAAACGTGCGAATAATCAACCAGCGGTAAAAGGTGTAAAAAATATCATTGCTGTGACATCCGGCAAAGGGGGCGTAGGAAAATCTAGTGTTTCGGTAAACCTTGCCCTTGCACTACAAGCTCAAGGGGCTAGAGTCGGCATTTTAGATGCGGATATTTACGGTCCATCTATCCCACATATGCTTGGTGCCCCTCATCAACGCCCGACATCACCTGATAATCAACATATCACGCCGATTAAAGCTCATGGTTTATCAGCGAACTCCATCGGTTTTTTAATGGATGAAGACAGCGCAACAATTTGGCGTGGACCGATGGCAAGTAGTGCATTAAGCCAATTACTTAACGAAACCCTATGGGATAGCTTAGATTATTTGGTGATCGATATGCCTCCCGGCACCGGCGATATTCAACTTACCCTGTCACAACAAATTCCGGTCACCGGTGCGGTGGTGGTAACAACTCCGCAGGATATTGCATTACTTGATGCAATAAAAGGGATCTCAATGTTTGAACGGGTCTCCGTACCGGTATTAGGTATTGTGGAAAATATGTCTATGCATATTTGTAGTAAGTGCGGTCATCACGAGGCTATTTTTGGCACGGGCGGTGCTGAAAAAATGGCGGAAAAATACAATGTGAAAGTGTTGGCACAGCTGCCGTTACATATTCGGATTCGTGAAGATTTAGATGCAGGTAATCCAACAATGGTAGCCGCGCCGGAAAGTGAAATCGCACAAGCCTTCCTACAACTGGCAGAAAAAATTTCCACCGAACTTTATTGGCAAGGTTCGGTGATTCCAAGTGAAATTTTATTTAGAGAAGTGAAGTAAAGATAGGGGCTGTGTTTACAGCCTTTTTTCTCGGCTTAATTCTTGTCCTTCTTACCTTTTCCCATTAGAATATTGTGCAATTTTTTTCTAATGCACGAGTATAATAATGAAAAATTTTGCCAAATATAGCCTGATTGATTTACATCTTCACTTAGACGGCTCACTTTCCCTGGAATGGATGTTTGAATGGGCAGAAAAACAGAATATCGCTTACCCGCCCAAAATGTTGAACAACTTCTTTCTTTCGTTTCAGTTCCGCAAGATTGCACCGATCTTAATCAGTACCTTAACTGTTTTGCGATTCCCGTTTCTTTACTGCAAAGCTTGGAAGCCATCACCTCTGCGGTTTCCGATTTATTAAAACGCTTAGATCAACAAGGGTTAGCCTATGTTGAAATTCGTTTTGCCCCACAACTTCACACACAAAAAGGTTTAACCCAATCACAGGTAGTTGAAGCTGCTTTGGCGGGTTTACAAGAAGGCCGATTATTTAAAGCGAATTTAATTCTCTGCTGTTTGCAGGGTATCGGTTCGCAAGAAGGGAATTTAGAAACCGTAAAAATGGCGAAAAAATACCTTTCAACAGGAAAAGCCGGTGTCGTGGCTGTGGATTTAGCCGGCCCTGAAGCCGGTTATCCCACAATGAATTTTGCCAAAGAATTTGAACTCGCCAAATCGCTAGGTGTGCCTTTCACCATTCACGCCGGTGAAGCCGCGGGGGCGGAGAATGTTCAACAAGCTATTGATCTCGGTGCAAGCCGTATCGGACACGGCATTCGTGCGGCGGAATCAGAATCAGTTATGCAATCTTTGGCTGATCGCCATATTGGTGTGGAAATGTGTCCTTGTAGTAATTTACAAACTAAGGCTATCAACCACTTAAACAATTATCCCCTTAGAACATTCCTTGTGAAAGGGATTATTGCCACATTGAATACCGACAATATGACGGTTTCTCAAACCAACATTCAGCAAGAATTTGATTTATTGGCACGAGAATATCAATTAAATGAAAATGAATCCCAACAGTTACTTGAAAACGCCATTCGTGCCGCTTTTCTCTGTGATGAAGAAAAACATGACTTGAAAAGCCATATTGAAAAACGGATGAATTGTTCTGGAATGGGGGAGTAGTATCTCAATTATCAATGCTTTCTATATATTAATAAATATTGAGCACTCAAAGTTTAATTTTGCAAGTGGTTTCTTAAAAAGTGCAGTTGTTTTTTAATTTACTCTACGTGTGCTGATATAGCTGTTTAATATCAGAGAAAATGAGAAACAATCTGTACTAGTCTTAGATGTAATTAGAGTAAATCTTTTCATTTCGAGAATAAGTTATAAAAGTTAAATCCCCTTTCAACAAAAGGGGATTATTTTTAACTATTGCCCCATCTTTTTCACTGATTTTAAAAATCCCTGCGCACTGTCAAAGACTGAGGATTTTCCTTGAGCGGTTAGAATCATATCCGACATTTCACGAAATGCGCCTTTTCCTCCACCGAGAGAAAGCACATTATCTGCTGCATTTTTCACATAATAGGGGGCATCTGCCACGGCAAAAGAAAGTCCACTGACGGCAAAAGCAGGAAGATCCACACTATCATCGCCAATATAAGCGGTTTCTTCAGGTTTCACGCCGGCTTGTTTCATTAATTCAAAACAGGTACTTTCTTTCTCTAATTTGCCAAGAAAGAATAAGGTGATGCCGAGATCCGCAATGCGGCGACGTAAAATGGCAGAATCTCTGCCAGAAAGTACTGCAACTTGAATACCTGATTCCATCAACATTTTAATGCCTAACCCATCACGCACATGGAAACTTTTAATGGCTTCGCCATTGACATCATAGTGGAGCAACCCATCGGTGAGCACACCGTCCACATCGGTAATCACCAATTTAATTTTTTTGAGTTTTTGTTGCATTTGGTTTCCTTAGCTTGAAAATTCGATTAAACCGACCACGTTATTTTCATCATCAACTGCCACAAGGGAATGGATTTTTTTCTCTTTCATAAAATCTTCCGCTTTCGCTAAAAATTCGTTTTGATTAATGGTTTTTGGCGAACGTGTCATAAAATCTTGTGCGGTTTTGTTAAGAATTTCTGCACCATTAGCGGTGAGAGCACGACGAATATCACCATCAGTAATAATGCCTTCTAATTGCTGATTTTCCATCACAAGTGCCACCCCCATTCGTCCTTCATTCATCACAGTTAAACAATCAGTGAAGTTTGTCTTAGGTGAAATAATGGGTAGGAGAGTTTGCATTTGATCTTTCACCCGACAAAGTAAACGACGACCCAGGCTACCACCCGGATGGAATTTAGCAAAGTCGGCGGGTTGGAAATTTCTTGCCGTGATGAGCGATACTGCAAGGGCATCACCTAACGCCAGTGTGACAAGGGCAGAGGTGGTGGGGGCAAGATTATTTGGGCAAACTTCACGCTCAACGGTAATGTCCAGCACGTAATCTGCATGGCGGGCAAGGGTTGAATGTTTATTGCTGGTGAGGGCGATAATTTTATTGCCGAAGTTTTTTAGGCTTGGGATGAGTTTATTCACATCATCAGTTTCACCACTGTAGGAAATCAGCATAACAATATCAATGGGTTTGAGCATACCCAAATCACCGTGAAATGCCTCAGTGGGATGCAGAAAGAAGCTTGGCGTGCCTGTGGAGGCAAAAGTGGCGACCATTTTTTTGCCAATTAAGCCTGATTTACCAATTCCCCCAATGACAAGACGCCCTTGGCAAGCCAAAATAAGCTCAACGATTTGGTTGAAATTTTCGTCTAAACGTTGGCTTAATTGGGTGAGAGCAAGGCTTTCTACGGAAAGCGTATCCCGTGCAATTTGTAGATAGTTCATGAACATTCCTAAAGTGCGGTTAAAATTGTGGGTATTTTATCTGAATGCGGTAAAAATACGAATGAAAAATTATACGTAATCGCTGATGCGATTACTTACGGTTTCATCGCCGTTGGCAAAGCCAAGGTTCAAAATCCATTGGATTTTGTTGACCGCACTTTTATTAATCTCTATACTACGCGCCGAGTTGGTTAGACAATCGCTGGTTTATTGAAGCCCTTAACCGTGTTCGCACGACCTAGTGGGACAAGTAAACGAGAGGAAAGTCCGAGCTACACAGGGCAGAGTGCCGGATAACGTCCGGGAGGCGTGAGCCTACGACCAGTGCAACAGAGAGCAGACCGCCGTGCAAACGGTAAGGGTGAAAGGGTGCGGTAAGAGCGCACCGTGTCGCCGGTAACGGTTGACAGCAGGGTAAACTCCACTTGTAGCAAGACCAAATAGGAACTCAATGGGTGGCCCGTCCAGAGTTCGGGTAGGTCGCTTGAGCGGCGGAGTAATTCGTCGCCTAGAGGAATGATTGTCCACGACAGAACTCGGCTTATCGACCGACTCAAAAATAACCGCACTTTAGTTTATTCATGATGAAGGATTAAAGTGCGGTTGTTTTTTTTACTATTTTGGGGTTGCGGTAAGCCATGCTCTCAGTTAGATTGAACCTTTATTTCTCATTAAGATCCCCTCTAATATTTCAAATACTATCTGAACCCGTTTTGGTGTAATAGGTTGATAGGGACGGTAAAGATATAATCCCCAAAGAGGAGATTCCTTATCATTGAAAACCACTTGAAGTGTACCATTTTCGATGTATTTCTTGCAGTCGTGATACATAATTGGGGCAAAAATTCTACCTGCCAGCACAGCTTGTAATAAGCTACGAATGTCACTGGTTACCACACAAGGGTTGGATAAGGGTATAGGAGCATTATCAATGAACCAATCCCACGCTTTACCCGTTTTAGGGTTCAAAATACTCCCTACCGGGAAATTTTCTATTAAGTCGTGAATATCTTGCGGTAATCCGACATTGGAAATTAATTCCGGGGTCGCAACGATAGGTTCATGCAACATCATTATTTTTTTCGCAATCCAATGCTCTTCAGGCGTGCGACTGATACGGATTCCAATATCAATTTGATCCTCCACTACATTGAGCGTATCAAAATCTGTTCGCCAATCAATGGCAATGTGCGGGTAGGGTTTAAGTGCGGTCAATAATTGTTGCAAAATATGGTCTGCATAGTCAGAGGGAGGCAATGTGATTCTAACTATACCGGCTAAATCATTATCCGCATGCTTTAATCCAAATAATCGTTCCTCTTCTTGCAGAAAAGCAATCGCATTTGGGCGAAATTTCTCGCCAAAATCTGTTAAATGAATGGCTCGTGTATTGCGTTTGAATAAAGGTTCGCCGAGTTCTTTTTCCAATTCGGCAATCACCCGACTAATGACTTGCGGAGAAACGGAGAAACGAAGTGCGGTCAATTTAAAACTTAAATTTTCCGCTGCGGCAACAAAGTATTTAAGGGCATCTAATCGATTCATAATCTCATTTTTTGGAATTGTGTTTTCTAATTTTATTCATTGTATGGAGTTATGAGGATGAATACAATAACACCATCAATCAATTTTGATTAAGGAGAAAATAATGTGGAATAAAGAACTTTTAATTCAAATTGATGTTGCAGATGATTTAAAAATCGCGCCATTCCGTCCTGACGGTCAAACAACAGGAACGCCAACTTGGATTTGGGCGGTGATTGTCGAAGGGCGATTATTTGTGCGTGCTTATAGTGGGGTTCATTCTAGCTGGTATCAGGCGGCAATCCGGCAGCAAGCGGGTAAAATTTATGCAATAAAAAACGCTTTTGATGTGACATTTAATCCAATCAATGATTCTCAACTGAACGATAAAATTGATCAAGCCTATCGTAAGAAGTATGCTTCGAGCCGTTATATGTCACATATGATCGGGAGCAACTGCCGCGCTGCAACGGTAGAAATTTTGTTGAAGTAAGATCGGTCGTTTTTTTAGAGGATTTTATCAATCAATTATAAGTTTTTACTTTATTCTATCTTTATGATTTTTAGGCTAATCAAGTAAATCTAAACAAGTTAGAATGACAGTATTTGAACAATAGGAGAAAATAGTATGAATAATATTCAAGGCAAAGTCGTCATTATTACAGGGGCATCATCAGGTATTGGTGAAGCTACGGCGTATAAATTAGCCGAAAATGGGGCAAAATTAGTGCTTGGTGCACGTCGTGAGGCTAAATTACAAGGGATTGTGGAAAACATCAAAGCCCAAAAAGGCGGTGAAGCCGTTTATCGTGTAACGGATGTAGTGAAAGCGGAAGACAATACGGCACTCGTTGAGCTTGCCAAAGCAACCTTTGGTAAAGTGGATGCGATTTTTTTAAATGCAGGTTTAATGCCAAACTCACCGCTTTCTGCTTTGGAAACGAACAATTGGAATGCGATGGTGGATGTTAATATCAAAGGGGTATTAAATGGTATTGCGGCAGTGTTACCAACTTTTGAAGCGCAAAAATCCGGTCATATTCTGGCGGTTTCTTCCGTTGCAGGATTAAAGGTGTACCCCGGTGCAAGTGTTTACTGTGGCACAAAATGGGCGGTAAAAGCTATTATGGAAGGATTGCGTATGGAATCTGCTCAAGCCGGTACAAATATTCGCACGGCAACGATTTACCCTGCGGCGGTACAATCGGAATTAGTCGATCACATTACGAATGAAGCAACCTCCAAAGGCTATCGAGAACTTTACGATACGTTTGAAATTCCAGCGGAGCGTGTCGCCAATGTGGTTGCATTTGCTTTATCCCAACCGGAAGATACGAATATCAGTGAATTTACCTTAGGCCCAACGACTCAGCCTTGGTAATTATCCCCAAAATTTAACCGCACTTTAACTTTAGGTTTGTGCTTAAAGTACGGTTGTTTTTTAGGTATTATGTCTTCAATATAAATCTGCACAAAACGATATGCCGTCGTGATTATGTGCAGATTTATTTTTTATAGGAACATTATTATTTATTGTCACACTCTCGTCACTTTTACAAAGTATTCTCTTTAACAACAATAGACTAAAGAGGAAACTATATGAAAAATAAATATTACCTTGCTATATTGAGCTTCGCTTTAAGTATGACAAGTGTTGCGGAAATCCCATCGGCTTTTGAAAGTCCGGCTGAACTGGCAGGTTATGCGGTGTTACCTGCAAATGCCGTAGTTACCGTACCGAATGATGCACCGAACGATTTAAAAACAGCAGGAAAATATACGACTTTCAAGCGAGTGGAAAAATTGCAATCTGTACAGGGAAAATCAAAAGATCGTGAAACGGGTTATTTTTTACCGATTCAAAATCAGCCGCGACAAGGTCATTCAGGAATCAAAGTTGTTGGAAGAGATACGGTATGGATTCTTACCGATAACGGTTTCGGCAGTAAGTCTAATTCGCCGGATTCGATGCTGTATTTGAATCAATATAAAATTAATTGGTCGCAGGGAAAATTTGAACCGCTTAAAACGGTCTTTTTAACCGATCCGGATAAAAAAGTGCCGTTTCGTATTGTGCACGAAGATACAAAAGAAAGATATTTAACCGGGGCAGATTTTGATACGGAAAGCTTTCAAATTATCGGCAATCATATTTGGATTGGTGATGAATTTGGTCCGTATTTAATCAAAACGGATTTAAACGGAAAAGTCTTATCCGTATTTGAAACAGAAATAGATGGAAGAAAAATTCAATCTCCCGATCATTATCAAATCGTCTCACCAAGTACACCAAACAGTTTCCATAAAAATGTCAATTTAAAACGTTCAAAAGGATATGAAGGGATGGCATCGTCACCTGACGGTAAATACCTTTATCCGTTGCTAGAAGGACCGTTATGGGATGAGAAAAAACAAAGTTGGGAAAAGGTGGGGGATAAGGTTGCATTGCGCATTTTAGAATTTGATGTTGATAAACAAGAATGGACGGGACGTTATTGGTTTTATCCTTTAGAAAACGAACATAATGCGATTGGAGATTTTAATCTGCTTGATGCAAAAAACGGATTGATCATAGAACGGGATAATGGTGAAGGAACAGAGGATAAAGCCTGTAAAAATCTTGTTGATACCACGCATTGTTTTTCTGATCCTGCAAAATTTAAACGGGTTTATAAAGTCTCATTCTCTTCGGATAACGTGGGCAAAGCGGTGAAAAAACTTGCTTATATTGATTTGTTGAATATTTCAGACCCAAATAAAATGAGTCTTAAACCTTTGAATGAGGGGGTATTAAAATTCCCATTTTTTACGATTGAGAATCTTGATATTGTTGATAATGAACACATTATTGTCGGCAATGACAATAACTTCCCATTTTCATCAAGTCGTCAGCCTAATCATCAAGATGATAATGAATTAATTTTATTGAAAGCACCTGCTTTACTAGGGGCTAAATAATCATATCTTATCGAAAAAACTTAGTTAAAATTAACCGCACTTTGAGTTGGGTTTTAAAAAGTCGTTACTCAAAGTGCGGTCAAATATTTTGTTCTATGCCGTTGTTTTATTATTCTTCTCTGTATAATTGATTATATAGTTCGCTTTCAAATTGCACCAAAGGGGCGCGTTTCGTTTTATTTTCAAGTTCGCCGGTAGAATAACCGTTAATAAATTGGACAAAAGCGATCTTCTCGCCGCGTGCATTTGTCATAAAGCCCGCAAGGTTGTAAACCCCTTTCAATGAACCGGTTTTGGCGATGACATTTTTTACTAACGGAGGATTAATCAATCCGCCACGTCCACTAATCGTGCCGTCAACGCCTGCGATAGGGAAAGTTTCCATTAAATGCAGTTTATCTTCATTTTTCGCAATGTATTCCAGTATAGAAAGCATGGTTTTAGGCGCAACTAAGTTATGCCGTGAAAGGCCGGAACCATCAGCCAAGATGCTATTACCGAACTTGATCCCTTGTTTTTGCAAAACGGATTTAACCGCTAATGTCCCAAGTTGGAAGGAGGCCGGACGTTTATAGTAATGGTAGGCTATGGCTCGAAATAGAGAATCTGCAATTTGATTATCGGATTTTTTCATCATTTTTTTCAATAAATCCGGCAAAGGTTTAGAAAAATGCTGTGCCAATAATTGCCCTTGTTGTGGTTTTTGCGGTTGTAATACTTTTCCGTTAAATTCAATGCCTAACCGTTTTAGTTGACGTTGAATAATCGCCGCCGCGTAAGCATCGGGATCTTGCACGGCAAAACTTAATCCAAAAGGTTTCGCTTGACGGGCAAGGCAGCCTTTAACTTGATAACGATTATTATCATGTACCACCACATCTAATTGACAATAGGGTGATTCACGACTGTCAGCCACATAAACTTGTCCGAAAACTTGGATGGGAAATTGCACCGGTACATTAATTTTAACGGTTTCCCCCGGCGCTTGATTGGCATCCAATTCCGCATAAAAACAGTTATTATCAATATTGGCGGCGGAAGGTGGGGAATTGAAACACATGGTTAAATCATTCCAAATCCAACCTACCCCCCGATCATGACTGGAGAATACGGAAGTATCTAGGATGAGATCGCCATTAATTTTATTGATGCCTTGTTTTTTTAATTCGGCAAGTAAGCTGTAAAGTTGCCCACTAGTGAGATCCGGATCGCCGGTAAAACGTACAATTAAATTGCCTTCCAACAGTCCATTTTGAATTTTGCCATTGGTTAAAAGCGCGGTATCAAATTTGAAGTCATCACCAAGCACTAATTTTGCCGCAACGGCGGTAAACACTTTTTGTGTACTTGCCGGTAGCATAAAAGTTGAGCTGTGATAATCCGCAATGATTTGATCTTGATTGAGATTTTTAGCAATAATGCCTGTACTTGCACCTTCGGGCAAATAGTTGGTAAGCGAGGGAAGGTCAATTTTTGCGTAGCCGGGAAGAGAGAAGCTGAGTGTAAGAAATATTGTTTTAAGTGCGGTTGAAATTGAAGATATTTTTTCCATTATTAACGGTTCTGGTTGCTATTTCTTTCAAGACGGACAATAATAGTCCCCGAACTCACGAGAGTAAATCATTTTCTTGTGTCTAGTTAATTTTAAGTCGCTACGGCAATGTTTTTTCAATTTTGCCGTAGTTTTCTTTTTATTAAATTTTAAGGAATGAAGCTATGAAACAAATCCCAATGACTATGCGTGGTGCAGAGCTGTTGAGAGAAGAATTGGATTTCTTGAAAAATGTTCGTCGTCCCGAAATTATTAAGGCAATTGCAGAAGCGCGTGAACACGGCGATTTAAAAGAAAATGCAGAATATCATGCGGCACGTGAACAACAAGGCTTTTGTGAAGGGCGAATTCAAGAGATTGAAGGCAAATTGGCAAATAGTCAGGTGATTGATGTTACTAAGTTACCGAATAACGGCAAAGTGATTTTTGGCGCCACAGTAGTATTGGTGAATACCGATACTGAGGAAGAAATTAGTTATAAAATTGTCGGTGATGATGAAGCGGACATTAAATCAGGTTTGATTTCCGTAAATTCACCGATTGCACGCGGTTTAATTGGGAAAGAACTTGATGATACGGTAAGTATTGTGACACCGGGCGGTGCGGTTGAATTTGAAATTATTGAAGTAGATTATATCTAGGAAATAAAAAAGTGCGGTCATTTTTTACCGCACTTT
>NZ_MLHG01000057.1 GCF_001998825.1 Rodentibacter mrazii | reverse complement strand
ATTCAATGGTTAAATGATGATTTTAATAATGAAATTATTTCTCAGATTAAAGAATTAAATTGGCAGAATAATTATTTTTTGAAGTATTCTTCTTTATCAAATGAGCAAAAGCAAGCGAATTCAGAAAACGAATTGCTGTATTTGTATCAATTAGCGGATAAAAAAGAGCAAATCAGAACCGAGCTAGTGCAATTTTTATATAATTTACAGCCCAATCAAACTACAATTTTGCAGGATTATGCTTATTTAAAGCAACTAATTACAGCATTAATTCAAGCCCCTTCCCACATGATCAAGAATCCAAGTATTGTGCCATTGCAACAGATGTTTAATGATTTATATCAAATGATTGAATCCTATCATGAATTAGATAATCTTGTTCAGGAAATCACTCATTATCAAACTGAATTAAAAAATATTCAATCTCAGAAAAATAATATCGTTGCAAAAACTCAAGAAATGATAAAGCAAGAATTAAATGAAACCAGAGGAAGTTTTACCCGACTAAATGAGAATTTAAAACAACAGACAAAAATAAGTGGAGTAATTATTATTTCTTCATTGCTTATTTTCCTTATTCTAATTGCTTTATTTAATCAATATTATGTTAAGCGCCGTTTAAGTTACCGTTTTTCACAACTCATTTATGCTATCGAAAACCTTAATCTGGGTAGAATAAATCAACCGATCAATGTCAGTGGAAAAGATGAGCTGACAGAAATTGGTTTATTATTAAATAATCATATTCAAATTTTGCAAGAACGAGAAAAAATTGAAAAAGATTTACAGGAAACCCAAAATGAATTGCTCCAAGCGGCTAAAATGGCGGTTGTCGGGCAAACAATGACGACACTTGCTCATGAAATTAATCAACCTTTGAATGCCATATCAATTTATCTTTTTACGCTGAAAAAACGTCTTGAACAGCAAAAAGATAAGCAAAGTTATCTTGATATTGAAAAGATAGAAAAATTAATAGAGCGCATCGCTAATATTATTAAAGCATTACGTCAATTTGCTAAAAATGAAATTTCATCGACACCCCATCAAGTGGTTTCCCTTAAACAAAGTTTGACTGAAGCATGGAATGTATTAGAACTCCGTCATAAACCTCTCAATGCCGAGCTGCAGATTAAACGGGATATTTACTTGCTTGTAAATCCAATTTTGTTGGAACAGGTGTTGGTTAATATTCTTTCAAATGCACTGGAAGCGGGTCAAGCCACACCGATTATTCAAGTTGATGTAGTCTGCTATCAAGACAAAATTTGTGTTTTTATTGAAGATAATGGTAATGGCTGGCAAACGGATAATGCTGATAAATTATTACAACCTTTTTTCACGACTAAAAGTGTCGGATTAGGATTAGGTTTAACGATTTGCCAGCGTATTATGCAACAATTTGGGGGGAAATTGGCGATTGCTTCCGGCCTTTCTAAAAGTGCGGTTGTTATTTTAGAATTTTTACATAGTAAGGAAGAAAAATGTTAGATCAAGAAACGGTGTTACTGATTGATGACGATGATGATGTATTAAATGCCTACCAATCACTATTAAATGCAGAAGGATATCGAATTAAGGCGATCAATAATCCGTTAGATGCACTGGAGATCATACCTGAAAATTGGAAAGGCGTTGTTGTGAGCGATATTTATATGCCTCAACTGTCAGGCTGGGAAGTCTTGAGCCGTTTACATCAAAGGGATAAACATCTCCCCGTGATTTTCATCACCGGACACGGTGATGTGCCAATGGCAATCGAAGCAATGCAAAAAGGGGCATTTTATTTTATTGAAAAACCCATCAAACCGGAAAAATTATTAATACAGCTTGAGCAAGCGTTGAACCAACGACAACACCAACTCGCAATTAAAAATGCACAACAAGAAGCATTAGAAACCGGTTTTATCGGACAGAGTCATTGGATTAAACAATTTCGCCAACGTTTACAACAACTCGGAGAAACCTCATTACCGATTTTTATTTTTGGTGAGATTGGCACAGGGCGAACTCTAGCCGCCCAACATCTTGCCCGCTTTTCGGCAGACCGATTTTCACCTCAACATAGCCTAGAATTGCTTGCCCCCTGTGATATTGAAGCATTACAGCCCCATCTTGAACAAGCCAAACAAGGTTTATTACAACTTAAAAATATTGAGTACCTCTCACAAGCGGCACAGAAAAGGCTGGCATTATCAATTCAGCAACAGCATTTTCGTTTTATTGGTATTAGTCAATATTCTCCGTACCAATTATTGACAGAATTTAATCTTTTACCGGAGCTTTTTTATGCGTTTAATTTAACGCAAATAGAATGTTTGCCGCTTTCTCATCGAACTTCTGATATCGAGCCGATTTTCCGCCATTATTTAGCCCAAACCTGTCAAAAATTAAATAAAAAGAAACCGCCTGTGAGTGAAAATTTTATTAAACAGCTACTCTCCCAACAGTGGCTTGGTAATATTACCCAATTAATTCACACAGCCGAACTTTATGCAGTCGGTGTTACCGTACAAAATGATCGTTTCTCGTTGATGCAGGAACAAAGTGAATTATCGCTTGATCATCTTATTGATGAGTATGAAAAGAAGATCATTATGGATGTGTTAGATCGCTTTCAAGGGAGAATTAACGAAGCTGCAAATTATCTACAAATTCCCCGCAAAAAATTGTATTTACGAATGAAAAAATATGCCTTGAATAAAGCGGATTATAAAGAGTTACTTTAATTTTTATAGATGATTACGATTCATCATATTCAGGAAAAGGGGGCATGACTATTTCTGATACTATCACTGTTGTCAAGTATGGTTAGGAAAGACAAATTCTATGGGAGATAAGAGAAATCTTGCCATGGTAGCGTATGCTTCTTGGTGTATGATAATATTCAAAGTACAGTAAAAGTAAATGTAAAATTAAACTATATTGAACCGCCACAGTAAAAATCATTTGTTAACATCGTAGTAATAAAGAGCGGTCAAAATAGCCGGTGTTTTTCACCGTTTTTCATCAAAAACCAATGGTAGTTTTTTCTTTTTGCTAAAAAC
>NZ_MLHG01000056.1 GCF_001998825.1 Rodentibacter mrazii | reverse complement strand
ATGAAGGTGGATTTTTACTTAACGGCAAATACAAATTATTCCTATTGAGGCGAATAATTATTTTCAGTTATACTTACCGCTCTTTTTTATTACATCAATTTTAAGGAAAGCAAATATGGCGTTTAAACACAGTATTCTTTACACCGCACTTTTTACCGGTGTATCTGTTTCAGTGTTGGCGGAAACACAAACCGATGTCGGCTCAAGTTCCGAAATGGTATTGGATCAAGTGAATATCGTCACCGAATTGGAAAAAGCCAAAGCGGCCGGTGAAAAACAAAAAGAAATTGTTAATCTCAGTTTACTGGGGCGACAAACTGCATTTACTTCACCTATTGCGGTTGTTCACTACGATGAAAAAGTCTTTGAAAATTCTCAACAACGTAATCTTTTAGACGGAATTGCTAAAATTGATTCTTCCGTGATGAATTTCGGTGGAGAAACCAATACCTTATCGGGCATTTATGTGCGAGGATTGCAATTGGATGCCCGTCAAATTACGGTGAATGGATTACCAGGGCTTTATTCTACTTATAACTCCCCTACTGCTGCCGTTAGCTCCGCTCAATTAATCAAAGGCGCTTCAACGGCTGTCGCCGGAATGGATCCTGAAGGTGCCGCCGGTTCTTCCTTAAATGTTGAGACCAAACGGGCGACGGATGAAGATATTAATCAACTTGGTTTTGCTTGGTACAGCAACAATCGTTTACAGGAAACCTTTGATTTTGGTCGCCGTTTCGGTGCAAATAAAGAATGGGGTATCCGCCTAAACGGGAAATATCGTGATGGTGATACGGCACGCCATAACTATGACGAACGAAACAAAGAATTGGCTGTGGGTTTAGACTATCGTGGTGAGAAGTTCCGTGCAGGTATTGATTATATGTATGCCAAACGGACAACACATGGCGGTCGTGCGCGTATTCAAGATATTCAGCGCTTAAACTATCGCTTACCAAGCGCACCAAACGGTGATACAAATTTTGTGCCGCATTGGAACGGTCAAACCACTCAAGATCAAACCATTATGGGAACCTTTGAATATGATCTACCTTATAACATGATGTTATCCGGTGGCTTGGGTTATATGGAATCACGCTATTACGGTACATTCGGTCAAGTTCGAATGATGGATGAAACCACCTATACCGAACAATATCGTTTACAACAACTAAGAGCGATGGATTACCATATTCGTACAACAAGCGGAAATCTAAAATTACAAGGTGAATTTGAAACCGGTTCGATCAACCACAACTGGAATTTAGCATTTGATGCGGTAAGACGCCAACGTGATTTTGATCAGGGGACGGTTTTAAATCAAAATATTTATTCCAATCTTAATCTTTATCATCCGCAATTTATGACATCCCAGCAGCCCAATAAGGCCGTAACGCAAGGCGCAACGAACGAAAAACTAGCGAGTTACAGCCTCGCCTTTGCAGATACCGCTTCATTTATTGATAACACCGTTAGTTTAACACTCGGCGGACGTTTCCAGTGGATTAAACAACACGCCCTGCCTTATCCGGCAAAACTAGATCGAGATGTTCGCTATCACGAAAGTCGTTTTAGCCCAATGGTGATGGCAGCCTATGTACCTAATCCAAACTTAACTTTTTATGCCAATTATTTAGAAGATTTGGAACCGGGTGCAACTGATGAGGATACCGGCGTTATGGCAAAACCTGTTGTTAGCCGACAAATTGAATTAGGGGTGCGTAAAAACTGGAAAGATCTTGCAACCACAACCTTAAGTATTTACCAATTATCACGCCCCGGTGTTCATGCTAAAACCGGACAGGAACAAGGCAAAGAACGTAACCGCGGTATTGAATTAAATATCTACGGAAATCTGCTAAATAGTACATTACGCCCAAGTTTAGGTATCACTTACAATCAAGGAAAATTAATTGATTACCCAAGTTTTGCCGGTCCGATTATCAACGGCTCACAAGTGGCAAGCCCTCGTTGGATTGCTAAAGCCGCCGTTGAATGGGATACCCCATTTATCAGAGCTTTAACACTCAATGCGGCAGTTCAATACTACGGAAAATCCTATCAAGATTATTCTGAAAAATTTGCCTTTCCATCTTATACGACGGTTGATGCAGGTGCTAAATACGTGGCGAAATTAAGTGAGCAACAAAGCCTGACATTCCGTGTTGGAGTAGAAAATTTATTTAATAAATCATACTGGCAGGTTCAACGCGGCCGTTATGATCGTAGCTTTGCTGTGTTAGGTATGCCTCGCACTTATTGGGCTAACGTAGAATATTCCTTCTAATTCATTGAATCTTATCAGGGCGAAACACTCTCGCCCTTTTTTCATTGATAAACATTTATGAACTGGCAAACCGAACTCAATAATAGTTTAAGCTGGATTTTGACCGCACTTTTTTGGGTGATAATCTGCGTTACCCTTACAATGACGGCATTAAAACACACAACTTTCGGCAAAAAATTTTGGCGAATTGCCTCGCCATCCATTACCAAGCAAAACCGGATTAAACTGATTGCCATGCTGCTATTGCTTTTCCTGATGATTTTGCTTGAAGTACGGTTTAGTGTGCTCAATTCCTTTTTCTACAATGGTTTGTATAGCTCAATGCAAGAACTCAATGCAGATAAATTTTGGTTCTTTGCTAAACTCAACGCACTTTTAGTACTTATTCAAGTGGTACATACCATTATTGATTATTTTCTACGCCAAGTTTTTGAAATTCGTTGGTTAGAAAGTCTTAATAGGATTTTAGTGAAACGCTGGCTGGAAAATAAAAACTATTATCGACTCAAATATGAACGGGAACTCCCCGATAATATCGATCAGCGAATTGAACAGGATGCACGGGAATTTATCACCAGCACCATGCAAATTGTGCGGGGAATGATAAATTCTGTTCTGACCACCATTGAGTTTACTATTATTCTCTGGTCACTTTCCGGTGTATTAAATATCTTCGGTTTGACTATTGAAAAAGGCGTGGTGTTCTTTATTTATGGCTTTATTATTTTTGCTACCCTAATGTCCGTTTGGATTGGCTACCCATTGATAAAACTCAACTTTAATAAAGAAAAACTCAATGGAGACTATCGTTATTCATTAATTCGGGTGCGTGATAATGCGGAAAGTATTGCCTTTTATCATGGTGAGCCGAAAGAGCAAATTTTACTGAAAGATAAATTTTCTCAAATCATTCGCAACCGTTGGGCGATTGTCTTAAAAATGCTTGGTTTGGACGGTTTTAACAACGGCGTTACCCGTTTTGCCAAACTATTACCATTAATGCTACAAGCCCCCCGTTTTTTTAGCGGCCAAATCAAACTTGGCGATATGCACCAAACCGTGCAAGCCTTTAATCGATTAATGACCGCACTTTCTTTCTTCCGGTTATTTTATGAAGAATTTACCTTATATCAGGCACGTCTTAACCGTCTTTATGGTTTTATAACCAAATTAGATGAATTAGATAGGTCGGGAATCTCCCAACCTTATACCTGCTCCAATCGAGTGGCATTAAAAGATTTTGGTATAAAAGACGAACAAGGACGCATTTTATTAAATAACATAAATGTAGAACTTGAAAATGGTGATGCGTTACTCATTCAAGGGGCGTCAGGTACAGGTAAAACTACCTTACTCAAAGCCATTGCCGGCATCTATCCTTTTGAAATTATCGGGATTGCGGAACACCCCTGTATGGGAAGTTTATTTTTACCGCAACGCCCCTATATGCCACAAGGGACTTTGCGTGAGGCTATTTGTTATCCGGACATTAATCCTCATCATCCGGACTTAATCAATATAATGCGTGATTGTTGCTTGAAAAAATATCTCCACGCGCTTGATATAGAAAACGACTGGCAGGCTATTTTATCACCCGGTGAATTACAACGGGTTGCATTCATTCGTATCTTGCTCACGAAACCTGACGTAGTTTTCTTGGATGAAACAACTTCCGCACTTGATGAAGCCACCGAATATCAGCTTTATAAAACCATTAAAGAACGCTTACCGAATATGATTATTCTCAGTATCGGACATCGCAGCACACTCCATCAATTCCACAATAAACAATTGAAATTGGAAGTCTGTATTGTATAGATAAAAGTGCGGTCAAAATTAACCGCACTTTCAGTATTATGTAGAAAATGATAGAACCGGTATTTTAATATGAGTATGGGGACACACGGATTATTATATCCAATATCAATAACTTTAATGGCTTATAAACAAAGGGCATACTCAGTACGCCTTATATTTTGTATGAATTTTCTATTTTGTGTATTTGCCACATAATACCGAGAAAACCAATAGAATATTATCAAACTCTTATTAATTGATGATTCTTTTATAGCTTCAATAAATTTCATTGATTCTATTGCTGCTTTTTTCTCAATGAAAAAACACATCCCACAATAACTATCGCAGCACCAAAACCTTGATAAACCGAAATGGTTTCCCCCAAGGTGACATAACTAATTAAAGCCGTAGATAAAGGTACGGTTAATTGAATAATGTTAAAAACAACAATACCTTGCTTTTGAACGATATAAAATGCCAACAACATTCCCGTTAGCATTCCATACATTCCTGCAAAAATTAACCCTATTAATAAACCGAAACTCACATCCTGCAACTGATAAATAACGCCGCTATTTTTAGCTAAAATCAGATAAAAAATACCGGATAACGTAGCGGTAAAAGCACTGATAACGACTGCATTTAATTTTTTTGAAATCTTTTTAACAACAAGATTTTGGATAGATTGAATAAATATGGCGGTGCCTAAAAAAAGTGAACCCGTTATAAAATCGTTACCGGTATTAGATTTATTCCCGTAAATTACAAATACCAAAGAACCAATGATAGCCAAGGCGCTCCCAATATAAAAATTCTTTTGTTTTACCTTTTCCCTTTCATCGCGAAAGAAAATTGCCGCCATAATAACGGCTAAAGGCATTGAGATAATACCAAAAACGCTACCCGCTAAAGCCGAAGTATATTTAAGACCATTAATAAAAAAATACATATTGGCAGTCATAAAAACAGCCAACAAAAGAAGATAAAAAATGATTGCCGGTTCTCTTAACAACTTAACTAACTCATTCCTATATTTTAAGACACAAATAAAAACAAATAATAAACCACCGGAGATAAATCGAACCGCATTATTATTTAGTGTTTCAAAATGAATACTCATATAACGCATAATAGGAAAGCCAAAACCCATTAATAAAACATAAGAAAATCTTATTAGAAAATCATTACTCATAGGAAAAATTAATATAAAGGTAAGTACTATTGATGATTATAAGATATTTTGATGTTTTACCAATAAAAAAATGTAGATATGGTGTAGAAATACAACAGTGCATAAGAAGGAAAATTCAGTCATATCCTCAAGTAAGTAAAATTAGCTTAGTTAATAATCGAGATTCAAGGGTACGGAGGAATTGATTGTTAGAATCTGCAATTCAATCAATTTTCGGTCTTAATTATTTCATAATAAGAAAAAGTCTATTTCCAAATACACGCTAGTTTTAAGATTTAATTTCATTATAATGCGCATGCTTTTTTAATAGAATATGAAGGAGTTTTGATGAAAAAAGTTCTTTTAACAACCGCACTTTTTGCATTTTCAACAAGCTTATTTGCTTCAACACCGGAACAAAACAAAGCTGCTGCACTTGATTTCTATGAAATGGTATTTAATCAACATAAGTTACAAGAAGCCAGTGACAAATATATCGGTAAAGAATACTTACAACACAATCCAACCGTGGCAGACGGTAAACAAACCTTTATTGATGCGTTTACGCCGTTCTTAAAAGCCCATCCAAAATCAAAAGCAACCGTAAAACGTGTATTAGCTGATGGCGATTTGGTTGCCCTACATGTTCATAGTCAGTTAAATGATGAAGATCGTGGTGAGGCAGTGGTGGATATTTTCCGTTTTGATAAAGATGGCAAAATTGTAGAACACTGGGATGTCATTCAAGCCGTACCGGAAAAAACAGAGAGCGGGCGTAGTATGTTCTAAGAAAAATGCGTGGAAATCCACGCATTTGTTATTTGTACCGTTTTTTCACCGCATTTTTATCCTGTTCACGTAATCGCTCTAACTTTTCTTTAATTTGAATTTCCATCCCACGATTTGTCGGAAAATAATATTGTGTCTCTTTGAGTTCTTCAGGGAAATAATTTTCACCGGCAGCATAAGCATTGGGTTCATCATGGGCGTAACGATATTCCGCCCCAAACCCCAGCTCTTTCATTAGATTAGTCGGTGCATTGCGTAAATGATGTGGCACGTCATAATCCGGTAAGTTTTTGGCTTGCTGTTTTGCCGTATTAAAAGCGGTATAAACCGCATTGCTTTTGGGGGCAACGGCAAGATAAATTATCGCTTGCGCTATGGCACGCTCTCCTTCATAAGCGCCCACTCGGGTAAAACAATCCCAAGCGGCAAGCGCCACTTGCATCGCACGGGGATCCGCATTCCCAATGTCTTCCGAGGCAATGGCTAACAGCCGTCTTGCGACATAAAGCGGATCGCCACCCGCCGTTAAAATACGTGCATACCAATATAATGCCGCATCAGGTGCTGATCCCCGAACGGATTTATGCAAAGCTGAAATAAGATCATAAAAGCGATCACCCTGTTTATCAAAACGGGCTTGACGCTCGCCCAGTACTGTTTTCAATAAAGTGCGGTCAATTTTTTTGCCGTTTTCCATTTCATCTGCCATATCCACCATCAATTCAAGACAATTCAAGGCGAGACGGGCATCACCATTAGCATATTCAGCAAGCGTCTGTAATAAATTCTCTTCTAAAATTAACCGCTCTTTTGCCAATCCACGTGCCGAATCTTGTAGTGCCTGCTGAAGCACGGATTCTATTTCATCAACGGTTAAAGATTTCAACACATATACCCTTGCACGAGAAAGTAAGGCATTATTCAATTCAAAAGAGGGATTCTCTGTTGTTGCACCGATAAAGATAATCGTGCCGTCTTCAATATGGGGGAGAAAGGCATCCTGCTGGCTTTTGTTGAAACGATGCACTTCATCTACAAATAAAACCGTTTTTCGAGCAGCGAGACGGTTTTGTTTTGCACGCTCAATGGCTTCACGAATTTCTTTTATCCCACCGGTAACCGCTGAAATGCGTTCAACATCCGCGTTAATTTGATTAGCAACAATTTCTGCCAATGTGGTTTTGCCCGTGCCGGGCGGCCCCCAAAAAATCATAGAATGAATATGACCGGCTTGAATCGCTTTACGTAGCGGTTTACCTTCACCAATAAGATGTGATTGACCAAAATATTGATCGAGATTGGTCGGGCGCATTCTGGCGGCAAGGGGACGAAAATCATTTTCCGAAAAATCAAAATCAAGATTCGCCATCATTTTTTCCCATTAAAGCATTTAAAATAAAAATCAAGGGCGTAATTAATACGCCCCAAGCATTACTTTTTACGTTGGTCATCCAACTCCACGCCTTTAGGTGGATTGAAGCTAAATAAACTATCAGGGAGAGATTGGTTGGTAATATTACGCAACACGTAAAGGTTGGTTTGTCCGTCTTTTTCTGTGGTGCTGAAATTTTTCAATACGCCATTGGCATCCACACGAATATCAAACTGTTTAATATTACTTTTCGCTGATTTAGGTTTTAACACAAAAGTATCTACCTGCTGCGTTACCGAATACTGATTCCAATGGCTTTTATCATCACTGGTCAGCAACACAAAAGGGGTATTATTTACTGCATCTTTCACCCATTGTGCCGTCACTTGTTGTACAAAAGGATCGTAATACCAAAGGGTTTTGCCGTCAGCAATAATTTGTGTTTCTTGTGGTGATTTAGTCTCCATTGTAAATAAATTCGGGCGTTTAATTTGAATTTTCCCACTCCCTTGTTGCACATTTTTTCCCCCCGCAGCAGTAACTGTTTGGGAAAAATCCGCACTTAATACATTTACTCGTGTTAAACGTGATTGTAATTCACTTGCGGCATCAGCAAGTGCGATAGGGCTAAAACTCATTAACCCCAACCCCACCACACCAAGTGCGGTCACAAAAAACGTTGTTTTTTGAACGTTGGCTTTGCCAACGGCCTCGTGAGAGGTGAACAAACGAGCGAGCGAGTTTGTGAATAATTTTAACGATGTTTTTTTCATTTTACTTTCCTTTTTAAAAGAGAAATTAATAATCCGGACGACGTGCAAGAATTTCACGTTTACCATTTTGCATGGCACTCACAACGCCTTGTTCTTCCATTTGATCCATAATTCTGGCGGCACGGTTAAAGCCTACACTGAATTTACGTTGAAGGGCAGAAACAGAAGTGGTGCCTGTTGTGAGGACAAACTCCATCACTTCATCAAATAGCGGATCCAGTTCCCCACTACTTCCTGCTGATTTTTCCGCACTTTCTTCCTCGTCTGCACTGTCCAAAATGCCGTCAATATAATCCGGTTTTCCACGGGCACGCCAATCATCGGCAATACGTACCACTTCATCATCACTCATAAATGCACCGTGAACACGAATCAGATCGGATGATCCCTGTCCAGAATAAAGCATATCACCACGACCTAATAAGGCTTCAGCCCCCCCCTGATCCAAAATCGTACGGGAATCAATTTTACTTGCCACCGTAAAGGCAATACGGCTCGGCACATTCGCTTTAATTAATCCGGTGATTACATCTACTGATGGACGTTGTGTTGCTAATATCAAGTGAATCCCAATTGCTCGTGCTTTTTGAGCAAGACGGGCAATAAATTCTTCGATTTGTTTCCCAGCCACCATCATCAGATCGGCAAATTCATCGACAATCACTACAATATAGCTTAATTTTTTCAGTGCCGGTGGCATTTGATCCATCGTATCGCCCGGTTTCCAAATTGGGTTCGGTACAGGCATTCCCATGCCTTCATATTCATCAATTTTTTCGTTAAACCCTTCAATATTTCGTACACGAAGAGCGGAAAGTAGCTGATAGCGGCGTTCCATTTCATCCACACACCAACGTAATGCATTCGCCGCTTTTTTCATATCGGTAACAACCGGAGTGAGCAAATGCGGAATATCGTTATAGACGGAAAGCTCCACAACTTTCGGGTCAATCATGATAAATTTCACTTCTTCCGGTTGAACACGGAAAAGCAAACTAAGAATCATGGTATTCACGCCAACCGATTTACCGGAACCTGTTGAACCTGCCACCAATAAATGCGGCATTTTTGCCAAATCTACCACAACCGGTTTGCCACTAATATCTTTCCCCAATGCCATCGGTAGAAGTGCCTTGGAATCACGAAATTCATTACTATCCAATACATCACGTAACGGCACAATTTGACGATGCGCATTCGGCGTTTCAATACCGATATAAGGTTTGCCCGGAATCACTTCCGCCACCCGAATAGAACGGAACATTAACGCACGCGCTAAATCCGTATCAATATTTGTCACTTTTGAGGCTTTCACGCCCGGTTGCAACTCAAGCTCGTAACGTGTTACCACCGGCCCTACCAATACATCTTTCACCGTTGCTTTTACATTAAAGTTGCGAAGCTGTTGCTCAATACGTTGAGAGGTATCGTGAATTTCCTCGCGGGTAATATCCTGAACTTGGGTTGGTCGATGTTCCAATAATGCTAAACTTGGCAATGGTGTGGTCGGTTTCTCCCGTTTTGTTGTAGGCTGTTGGAACGCCGGATGAACCAAAGAATCGCCATAAGGTTTATAAATCGGCACTTCAGATTCAGCCAAAATCACCTGTAACGCCTCTTCGGCATTTAACGCTTTAGCACGGGCTTCCATTTCAGCCAAACGTTGTTTTTCCTGTTCGGCAAATTGACGGGATAAATCATCTTCCAAATTATTGTCTTCCGACATATCGGGATACTGAGCTGATTCAGCCGCCAATGAAATCGCTTGCTTCACTGGTGCTAGAGTAACTTTTGGAATAGCGGGTTTATCTAACGTAAAATCATCCGCAGTTTGTGAATTTTCTTCCGTCTGTTTACTCCCGCGTTCCCACGTCGTCATAAAGTCCGATTGTTTTGATATATTTTCCGGTTCGGAAATGGTGACTTTTGGCAATTCATCTAAATTTTCCGTTTTAAAACCATCAAATTTTTCGTCAAATTCAGATATTGATTTTTGATGTTGGGAGGACATATCCAAAGACGGGGATAATCCACGAATATTAATCAGTTTTTCCGGTTGAACCAGAGGATTTTCCACATTTGTATCAGTTTCTGTTTCTTTGGAAGATTGATTTTCATCTTTTTCCTCTACTTCTTCCGACAATTTGTTATCTTCTTTAACCAAACTCAATGGTTTCCGAATCACAATTTGTTCTAGTTCTTCAACAGGTTCTGACGATTGCTCTACTTCTTGTTGAGAGTCATTTTTCATCGTGAGCCAATTATAAAAACGCCCGATCAAGCGAATAAATGAAGCACCCGAGCAAAAAATAAAGCCAAGCACAGCCAGTATAAAACCGACAAGAATACAGCCGAATTTTCCTAAAGTCGGATAAAACGAAATCACCAAACTACCGCCCAATACACCGCCGGATAAGTAATAATTGGTATTGGAAAGCAGTAAGGTCGCCATAATGGTTAAGCCAACTAATAATGTAACAAAACCAAAACTGCGCAACACAATTTTTGTTATTGATAGAGAACGGACAGCTTTTGTTTTTAGTAGAAATACCGGTACGAAAAAGATCAGAAAAGGCAGTAAATGCCCTACGTAACCTAAAAAAACAAAGAGGGCATCAATGATCCAAGCTCCAAAAGCCCCTGCCTTATTAATTGTTTCACTCTGAAAACTAGCGGTTGACCAAGAATTATCCAATGGTGTGTAACTTGACCACGCCACAATCAGATATAACCCGAAAAGTGCGGTCAATCCCAAAATTAACTCCCCTAAATATTGTTTAGGGGTGAAACGTTCAGTAATTCGTTTAATCATTTTTATTTTAAAACTAGATAATTGGTTTGTTTAACTTCTTCCATGACAACATAGGTACGCGTGTCATTCACCCCCGGCAAACGAAGTAAGGTTGTACCGAGTAATTTACGATAAGCCGCCATATCCGCCACTCGCGTTTTTAACAGATAATCAAAATCGCCTGAAACCAAATGACATTCTTGGATTTCATCAAGGGCTTGAATCGCCTCGTTAAATTCTTCAAATACATCGGGCTTGCCCCGTACAAGCGTAATTTCAACAATCACTAAAAGCGGGGCATCAAGTAATTCGGGGTTCAGCAAAGCACGATAGCCCATAATCACACCTTGCTTTTCCAAACGTTTTACCCGCTCTAAACAAGGTGTCGGAGATAAACCGACTTTTTTGGAAAGATCAATATTTGAAATTTTGCCATTACGTTGTAATTCATTGAGGATTTTAATATCGATCGCATCTAACGCTTTGTTTAATTTCTTTTCCATTTTGTTTACTATCCATTTTTACATGGGCGTATTTTAGCGAATTTCGCCGAGGTTTTCAGTATGACAATGAATTTCTAAAAATTATCCAACACGGCAAGCGCGTCAGCGAGTTTTTTCACAGTAAAAACTTGCATATTTTCGACCGCACTTTTCGGCTTATTGCCAAAAGGAACAATGGCACGTTTAAAACCGTGTTTTGCCGCTTCACTAATACGCTCCTGCCCACTCGGTACCGGACGAATTTCACCGGCAAGCCCCACCTCACCAAAGATCACCAAATCTTGTGGCAAGGGACGATTGCGAAAACTGGAAATTAACGCCATTAGTAAGGCAAGATCCGCACTGGTTTCCGTGACTTTCACTCCACCTACCACATTCACGAATACATCTTGATCTGCCATTTGCAAACCGCCGTGGCGATGTAATACAGCAAGCAATAATGCCAAGCGATTTTGCTCTAATCCCACCGCTACACGACGTGGATTTGACAACATAGAATGATCCACTAAGGCTTGAATTTCTACTAAAAGCGGGCGTGTACCTTCCCATAACACCATAACCGAGCTACCCGGTGTTTGTTCATCTCCACGGCTTAAAAAAATGGCGGAAGGATTTTTTACTTCACGTAAACCTTGTTCTGTCATACCGAATACGCCAAGTTCATTCACCGCACCAAAGCGGTTTTTATGGCTACGCAAAGTACGATAACGGGAATCAGCTTCTCCTTCTAAAAGTAGGGAACAATCAATCGCGTGTTCCAACACTTTTGGGCCGGCAAGCGTACCGTCTTTGGTTACATGACCCACCATAATAATCGCTACTTGACGCGTTTTCGCATAGCGTGTCAAAAAAGAGGCGCATTCCCGTACTTGTGCCACGCTACCGGGCGAAGACTGAATATCCGCTAAATGCATTACTTGGATGGAATCAATCACGATAATTTGCGGTTTGAGTTGATCCGCCAAATTACAAATTTGCTCTGCCGAGGTTTCAGAAAGCATATTAAGTTGATCGTTCGGTAAACCAAGGCGGTTCGCCCTCATCGCCACCTGTTGCAACGATTCTTCCCCTGTGACATAAAGTGCGGTCATTTTTTGTGCCAAACCACACATCACTTGTAATAGTAAGGTACTTTTTCCGGCACCGGGATGTCCACCGATTAAAATCGCACTTCCCGGTACAATTCCCCCGCCCAGCACACGATCAAGCTCTTTAAATCCACTGCTGAAACGAGGCGTTTCCTGCAAACTAATTTCTGACAGAGTTTGAATTTTTGCCTGCGTTTCACCTGCATAACCGCTGAAACGATCATTTTTCGGTTTTATGGCGGAAATCAACCGCTCTTCACTAATGGTATTCCAAGCCTTACAAGCAGAACACTGCCCTTGCCAACGGGGAAACTCCGCCCCGCAATCATTACACACGTAGGCTGTTTTCGGCGCTTTTGCCATTCTCTCATCCTTAATTTTTACAATGCGAGATTCATCAATTTCACCACTCTCTCAAAATAAATACGCTTTTTAAAAAGTGCGGTGAGTTTTTCAACGGTTTTTTCATTATCTTTTGTTTCGCTATGAAAACGGATCAATGCCTGAATTTCATTAAGAAAATACTGATTATTTTCTAACAACTGCGGCAAGATATTATCGTCCGTTACGTTTTCTCTTTTACTTTTTACCACAGCCTCAAACAACGCCTTATTTTCATCGTAATAATGATATAAATTAAAAAAAGCGCCTACACGTTCTACGGTTTTCAAAAAATCTTGGCAAAAAAACGATTTTGGCAATGAAAGGGTTTCTTCCACCAATTCTTGTTCCATTTTCAACACTGACTGAAATTTTGTATTAAAATCAACCGCACTTTCTTCCCGTTCCGCTTTTAAAAAATCGTGCCATTTGTTTAACCAATCGGTCATTACAGGGAGATGTCCTAATTGATAACCTCGTTTTGCCTTGCTGGCACTGCTGAAATACACATCAGTCAAAATTGGCAATTCTTCAACAAAATAAAAAAGATCGCCAACCACCCCTTCTTTTAATTCAAGCTCAATTTCACAGATTGGTTGTGAATGATCGCCACTCACAATTTCCCCAAGATCAAAAGCCACCTCAATTTTGGAATCACGAAATGCAATCAGCCATAAAGTGCGGTTAAAATCCGTTGAGAATATTGCATTTAATGGCGCATTAGGTAACTGCTCAAGGTCGTATAATTTCCGTAATTGTTCATTTGTCGGCGTTTCTTTTTCTTGCAACGGCAAATTATATTCCGGACGCTCATGCAAACCGCCAACCACTCTCCCATCGGTTTTCAGCGTTAATGTAAGGTGTTGATCTTCTTGGCGAATACGCAACCCCACTTTCTGTTTAGCAAGAAAACGGTCCGGATAATCATAATAAGTATTACCAAGAAAAAATCTTTTATATTCCAGCGGGTTAAATTGTTTAAGATGTTGTTCCAATAAATTGAATGTTTCCGGTGAAACAACAAGTTTGAGTTCGATTTCATTGTTCATGAGGATAAATCCTTATTAATTTAACTGGTTAAATATACAAGTAAATGTAAATAAATCAAGGTTTTTGTGTCTATAACTTTTCAGATAAAACATAACGGGATTTCAAAATGTTAGCCAATATTTTGCTTTATTGAGTAAATAATGAACTTAATTTTTTCATTACTGAGCATTGTAAATATATCTCAATCGGAAGCTAACCGTTAGCTCTACTCTTGTCAGATTATAATCTGTGTAAGAATTAGGCTTTAGTCAATATGCCTGTAGCTGTTATCTTAAAATTAATTCTATTCCGAGTAAAAATCAGGTAATATGCGCACGAATTTTAACCCCCTATATGGAGTAAATGAGATATGGCAATGAATAATATCCTTGGATTATTTGCCCACTCGCCTTTAAAACCCTTGCAAAAGCATTCTGACAAGGTCACCGAATGTTGCGATCTTTTAATTCCTTTTTTTGAAAAAACCTTTTTAAAAGATTGGGAAGGAGCGGAAAATGTTCGTTTAGATATTTCCCGATGTGAGCGTGAAGCAGATTCCCTCAAACGCGAAATTCGTTTGAAATTACCTCGTGGTTTATTCTTACCTATTGATCGCACCGATTTATTGGAATTGGTAACACAGCAAGACAAATTGGCTAACTTTGCTAAAGATATTTCCGGCAGAATGATTGGTCGCCAATTTGGTATTCCGGAAGAAATGCAAGAAGATTTCCTCAGCTATGTGAAACGTAGTTTGGATTCTATCCATCAAGCCCATCTAGCCATTGAACAAATGGATGAATTACTCGAAACCGGCTTTAAAGGTCGTGAATTGAAGTTGGTTAATAATATGATCCAAGAATTGGATTTGATTGAAGACGATACGGATCAAATGCAAATTCAATTACGCAAAATGTTACTGGCTATCGAACACCATTACAATCCGGTCGATGTCATGTTTCTATATAAAATTATGGAATGGATTGGCGTACTTGCCGATCAAGCCCAACGGGTTGGTTCACGTATTGAATTAATGTTAGCACGTTCATAAAACTAATACACATAGGAAAATACTATGGAAATAATTAATCAATATGGTACATGGTTGGTGTTAATCACGGCTGTGTTTGGTTTTTTTATGGCGTTTGGTATTGGCGCTAATGATGTGTCGAATTCTATGGGAACTTCGGTAGGTTCAGGCACAATTACCGTAAAGCAAGCGATTATTATCGCATTAATTTTTGAATCTGCCGGTGCTTATCTTGCCGGTGGTGAAGTAACGGAAACCATTAAAAGTGGTGTGATTGACCCTATGCAGTTTGTCGATACACCGGAAATTCTCGCTCTTGGAATGATTTCGGCACTCTTTGCTTCCGGTGCTTGGTTATTTATCGCAACCAAAATGGGTTGGCCGGTTTCCGGTACACATACCATTATCGGGGCAATTGTTGGTTTTGGTTGTGTTACTATCGGACCCGGAGCAGTGGATTGGTCAACAATCGGTAGCATTGTTGGAAGTTGGTTTGTTACACCGGTGATTGCCGGGATTTTGGCTTACGCTATTTTTGCCAGCACACAGAAACTAATTTTCGATACAGATCAACCACTTAAAAACGCACAAAAATACGGGCCTTACTATATGGGTATTACCATCTTTGTGCTTTGTATCGTTACCATGAAAAAAGGCTTGAAACACGTTGGGTTACACCTTTCTAACGGCGAAACTCTGGTGATTTCATTCACTATCAGCCTTGTCGGTATGATTTTCTTCCACTTCTATTTCCGAAGCAAAACTTTCGCTCAATCGGCAACAAAAGGGACATTTGGTGCAGTTGAAAAAGTATTCAGTATTTTAATGCTCTTAACCGCCTGTGCTATGGCATTTGCTCATGGTTCTAACGATGTAGCAAACGCTATTGGTCCGCTTTCAGCAGTAGTTTCTATTGTTGATGAAGGAGGAAAAATTGTTTCAAGCGGCACTCTGGCTTGGTGGATTCTGCCACTAGGTGCATTAGGTATTGCTGTGGGGTTAATTTCCATGGGAAAAAAAGTGATGGCAACAGTAGGATCAGGTATCACTGATTTAACACCAAGTCGTGGTTTCGCAGCACAATTTGCCACCGCGATGACCGTGGTAGTAGCTTCCGGTACAGGTTTACCGATCTCCACAACACAAACTCTTGTTGGGGCTATTTTAGGCATTGGTTTTGCACGTGGTATTGCCGCCTTAAACTTGACAGTAATCCGTAATATCATTAGCTCATGGGTCGTCACACTACCGGCCGGGGCCTTCTTTGCTATCTTGATTTTCTATATCTTGCGGGCAATTTTTCACTAATTAAAAAATGCGGTTAAATTTAACCGCACTTTCTTTCTAAATTGAGGTCTGTTAATAAGATCTAAAATAATTAAGGGCGGATTATGCCAAAAACTATGTTAAAACTTATCAAGCTTTTATTCCCTAGTGTCTTACTCATTTCGACAACTAGCCTCTCTTATGCGGAGACCCAATACATAACAGAAAACCTCAATACTTATCTTCGCCGTGGTGCCGGCGATCAATTTAAAATTGCCGGTGCTATTCAAGCCGGAGAGCAGGTCAATGTATTGGAAAAGCAAGGGAAGTATAGTCTCATTCGCGACAGCAAAAACCGCGAGGCTTGGATATTAACTTCCGAATTAAGCAACACCCCAAGCAGTAAGCTTGAAAATCCAAAGTTAAAGGCTCAAATTCAAGAGTTAACATTAAAACTCAATCAGTTAGACGGCGATTGGCAACAACGCACCGTAGAAATGCAACGTCGCACCAAACAATCTGAGCAACAAAGCAGCGAATTATTGGAACAAAATTCTCAACTCAAACGCGAGTTAGAAATTACTAAAAATAAAAATCGCGATTTGGAAGCTATGCTTGATGTGAGTAAACGTGAAATTGCGATCCAATGGTTTATTTACGGCGGTTCGGTGCTTGGTGTCGGATTGCTACTTGGCTTAATTATTCCGCATATTTTACCAAGACGTAAACGCCGTAACGGCTGGGCATAATCAATGACACCGAGCAAATGTTCGGTGTTTCTTTTTTAAGGAAAATCAATGGAAATTTATTTGGTTGGCGGTGCTGTTCGAGATCAATTATTAGGGTTAGCGGTAAAAGATCGCGACTGGGTTGTTGTCGGAGCAACCGCTGAAAGCCTATTATCTAAGGGCTATCAACAAGTCGGCAAAGATTTTCCTGTTTTTCTTAATCCCAATACCAAAGAAGAATATGCTCTTGCCCGCACGGAACGTAAATCCGGCAAGGGTTATACGGGTTTCATTTGCGATTTTTCTCCAAACATCACATTAGAGCAAGATCTCATTCGGCGTGATCTCACAATCAATGCCATGGCAATCGATGGGCAAGGAAATCTTCACGATCCCTATCGTGGCAAAAGCGATTTAGATAATCGCATTTTACGCCATATATCCCCTGCTTTTGAGGAAGATCCCTTACGGGTTTTACGCGTTGCCCGCTTTGCTGCCCGTTTTCATCATTTTGATTTTAAAATCGCACCGGAAACCCTTCAATTAATGAAAAGTCTGACACAAAGCGGCGAACTATCACATTTAACGGCGGAACGGGTTTGGCTTGAAACGGAAAAAGCGTTAAATGAGAAGCACCCTGAAATTTACTTTGAAATACTACGTAAAATTGGTGCACTAAATATCCTTTTTCCTGAACTTAATGCCCTTTACGGAGTGCCGAATCCACCACAACATCATCCGGAAATTGATAGCTTTGTGCATACAATGTTGGTGTTGCAACAGGCTGTAAAACTCACAGAAAACCATCCTGACCTAAACCAAAGTGCGGTTCGTTTTGCGGCCGTTTGTCATGATCTTGGCAAAGCCCTCACACCCAAGGAAATCCTTCCTCATCATTATGGACATGAACTGGCAGGTGTGAAATCAACCCGCTCTGTTTGTAAACGCTTAAAAGTACCGAGCTACTATCAAGAACTTGCTGAGCTTAGCTGTGAATATCACACCCATATTCACAAAGCCTTTGAACTTCGTCCGGAAACGGTGATGAAACTCTTTAATCGTTTTGATGTATGGCGTAAACCGCAACGTTTCCAAGAATTCCTATTAGTTTGCCTTGCCGATACAAGAGGGAGAACCGGTTTTGAAATGCGGGAATATCCACAACGGGATTATATCAACGCCTTATTAAAAGCGGCTAAAAAAGTGGATGTTCAACAAGTAATCGCGGACGGATTTGAAAAACAAGGGATTCGGGATGAGTTAAACCGTCGTCGAATCAGCGTAATCAGAGAGATGAAAAAAGCCTATCAAACGCAGTAAAAATCCACCTTCA
>NZ_MLHG01000055.1 GCF_001998825.1 Rodentibacter mrazii | reverse complement strand
TCTCTGAAAATCAATCATATAAAACTTATCATTCATTGAATAAATTCCCAGATAGTTTTTAATTCCACCAACACTATATTTTCTTGCTTATAGTGCTGTCCTATTAATTTGTCTAAAGTAATAGACAAAACACTTAATACTTCAATGGTGCAGAAATATTGATTATCCTCGAACCGCCCGACACGCAAAATATCACCTGTTTTAAAATGACTTTCGGATTTATCTCGAATGGTGATCGTTTTTCGCCCTGCGAAAATATCGGCTTCAAAGCGTTGATAGAAAGTAATATCGTTCGGTTGCATTTGTTTCTTAAAGTGCGGTTAAAATATCGGGAGTTTTTATTACTGATTCAACCGAATTTCACCTTTTACCCGCTCAATTTCTAAAAATAAACGGCGTTCTTCTTGGCGACAGAAACTATACTCGCCTAATTTTGCAGCTTCCGCTGTGCAACGAATTTGTTGATATTGGGATTCGAGGACTTGCAATAATGCTTTTTGCTCTTTTAAATAGCTGTTTGTTGCTGTTTTACGTGGTTTTGCTGAATGATGCACTACTTTTTCTGCAGTTTCTTTTTTCTCAACATTAGAAACTACGGTTGGTTTTTCAACGGTAGTTTTCACTTCTTCAACAGTTTTTTTCTCTACCTTTTCAACTTCAGCAATATTTTTAACTTCCTCATCTTTAACGACCGATGAAACCGTTTTATCTTTAGAGGTATCCGAAACCTGCGCTTTCTCAGGCATTGACTCAACCTTACTTTCAGAAAGTGCGGTCACTTTTTCAGGTGCTTTTGCTTCTTGATTATCACAAGCGGCTAAAGTTAAAACGCTTAATCCTATAAAAATTGGCAAAGAAAGTTTTATCATATTAGATCCTTAGGGTTTTAGTAAAATTAAGTATTTTCGGTGGAAAGTTGCCAACCTTGCATACGGAGTTGTTTATAACGCTCTCGAGCTTGCGCTTTTGGCATTTCCTCCACAGGAACAAAATCAATTAACTGCGTAAAGCTATGACTAAATTCCGGAACGTCTCGCTGCAAGTTGATAAGCAAATCACGTCGCTGTGCATTGCGTTTTCCATGCCATGAAATCTCAATGGGTGTCGGATATTGAGTCGCTTCGCCCGATAGATTATGCGGCACAAATTCATTGGGATCCCGTTGCCAAAGTGCCTCATCGATATCCAGTGCTTGTTGTTCCGTTTCACACGCAATCAAAATCCGTTTTCCTAAACGCCAAGCTGAGGCGGCTAAATTACAGGCTAGTTGTTCAACAGTGAATGGGCTTTGCTCTGTCAGAATGTAAAACTGTGCATTTTTTGTCATTTTTTCGCCTCAAATTCACTAAACTATAAACTGAGTGATTCTACCGAAAAATTGAGAAAAAATAAACGGGTAACCTGTTTTTCTTTCTATCATTTTCATTTACTTTCCCCAAGTAAAACGCAAGTTATTGCTGATGAAATTCAATGCAAAATATTCGAGAAATAAAAACCTTAATAAAACCGACCGCACTTTTATGATCTACATCACAAAACTGATTTTTAGCACTCCTGCCTCGTTCCATTCATAATTTCTAGGTGTTAGAATCAAGCCACTTTTAATTTTTATTCTATTAAGGAGTATCATAATGGCATTTCGTATTGAAAAAGACACAATGGGCGAAGTTCAAGTTCCTGCCGACAAATATTGGGCGGCACAAACCGAACGTTCTCGCAATAACTTTAAAATTGGACCTGAAGCCTCAATGCCGGCTGAAATTATTGAAGCCTTTGGTTATTTGAAAAAAGCCGCTGCTTTTGCGAATCACGATTTAGGCGTGTTGCCTGCTGAAAAACGCGATTTAATCGCCCAAGCCTGCGATGAAATCCTTGCTCACAAATTAGACGATCAGTTCCCGCTTGTGATTTGGCAAACCGGCTCCGGTACTCAATCAAATATGAATATCAATGAAGTGGTGGCAAATCGAGCCCATGTTTTACATGGCGGAAAATTAGGAGAAAAATCCATCATTCACCCGAACGATGATGTAAATAAATCCCAATCCTCCAATGATACTTTCCCAACAGCAATGCACATTGCAGCCTACAAAAAAGTGGTGGAACACACTATTCCTTGCGTTGAGCGTTTACAAAAAACCTTCGCGGCAAAATCTGAAGCATTTAAAGATGTGGTGAAAATCGGTCGTACCCATTTAATGGACGCAACACCATTAACTTTAGGTCAAGAATTTTCTGCCTATGCCACACAATTAGATTTCGGCTTACGTGCATTAAAAAACACTCTTCCTCATTTAAGCCAATTAGCTCTTGGCGGTACGGCAGTAGGTACAGGGTTAAACACGCCGAAAGGCTATGATGTAAAAGTGGCGGATTACATCGCCAAATTTACCGGACTTCCATTTGTTACCGCTGACAACAAATTTGAAGCATTAGCAGCACATGATGCCATCGTAGAAACCCACGGTGCATTACGCCAACTTGCCATGAGTTTGTTCAAAATCGCTAACGATATTCGTTTATTGGCATCCGGTCCTCGTTCCGGTATCGGTGAAATTTTAATCCCGGAAAATGAACCGGGCTCTTCCATTATGCCGGGCAAAGTGAACCCAACCCAATGTGAAGCACTGACAATGGTTTGCGCCCAAGTGTTCGGTAATGATACCACGATTGCTTTTGTGGGCTCACAAGGTCATTTCCAATTAAATGTGTTTAACCCTGTGATGATTGCCAATTTCCTACAATCTGCACAATTATTAGGTGATGCTTGCGTGTCCTTTGATGAACATTGTGCAGTAGGAATTGAACCGAATTATCCACGCATTAAACAACAACTTGAAAATTCATTGATGCTAGTGACCGCACTAAACACCCATATCGGTTACGAAAATGCGGCGAAAATTGCTAAAACCGCACATAAAAACGGCACAACCTTACGCGAAGAAGCCATCAACCTTGGCTTAGTTTCAGCGGAAGATTTCGACAAATGGGTACGCCCTGAAGATATGGTGGGAAGTTTAAAATAAACTTACCGATAAAATAACGGTCAAAGGCGGGTAATTCACTCGCCTTTTATTTGTGGTTTTTTAGGTGTTTTTGCTATAATCCGTGCGATATTGAACCGTGAAAAAACAATATGAAGATTAAATTTCTTTTCGTGACAATTTTAGCTTTTTTTTCAACCGCACTTTCCGCTCATTGGCAGTTAGTGGGTAACGCTGAATATACTTGGGGGCCTTTCCACGTGTATAGTGTGGGGCTTTTTTCTGAAAACGGTTCATACCAAGAAAATCAATATCCGCTGATGTTTTCCATCAAATATAAAAAGCCTATTGAAGGCAAAAACTTCGCTATCACCCTAATAAAAGAAATGGAAGCGCAGCAATTCGATACAGATGACACCACAGCTTGGTTAAAAAAAATGCAGGAAATTTTTCCTGATTTTTCACCAAATGACATTTTAAATTTCGTAGCATTAGAAAATAAAGGCTATTTTATCGCTAACGATACTGTGTTGGATCATGAATTTGATCCGAAATTTACTCAAGCATTTATCAATATTTGGCTTTCACCGAAAAGTAGCTTTGTAAAATTACAACTACAATTATTAGG
The DNA here is from genome assembly GCF_001998825.1 of Rodentibacter mrazii. Taxonomy (GTDB): domain Bacteria; phylum Pseudomonadota; class Gammaproteobacteria; order Enterobacterales; family Pasteurellaceae; genus Rodentibacter; species Rodentibacter mrazii. The sequence goes on along the minus strand of NZ_MLHG01000055.1, from coordinate 11,396 downwards.
TCAAGAAAAGAGCGATCAAAATAAACAAGAATTTCAATATCAACCCGCGAGTGAGCCCTTTGACGAAGAAAATTCGATGCCGGAGCTACCGCCCAATTACGATCCTCAACAGAATTTAAAAGGATAATAAACAGGTGAATAAACTATTCACTGTTTATTTTTGTGAAACCGCTTTCTCTAAATATAAAATCATCTGTAACGCAACATCCACACCACTGGTTTTCTCAATCATTTCCAAGCCCGGGCTTGCATTGACTTCTAACACCAATAAACCCGATTTAGCACGGATAAGATCCACGCCCGAAACTTCGAGTCCTAACGCTTTTGTGGCGCTTACAGCCAATCGCTTTTCTTCATCGGTTAAAATGATTTTTTGTGCGGATCCTCCACGATGGAAATTAGCACGAAATTCCCCTTCCCGCCCCATACGTTGCATACTAGCCACAACTTTATCGCCAATCACAAAACAACGAATATCCTCGCCTCTCGCTTCATCAATAAAATCTTGCAACAATACCGGCACATTTGCTTGTTTTAACGTTTCTAAAATACTGACCGCACTTTGTGATGTTTCCATCAACATCACGCCAATCCCTTGAGAACCATTTAACGTTTTGATAATTAAAGGTAAATCCATTTTCTGAATAGCCGTTTTAGGTTCAGTCTCAACGCCTGATAATTGACTATTAGGTACCGCAATGTCCTGTTCTCGCAAGATTTGCAAACTTTGCCATTTATCACGTGCGATTAAAAATGCCCTTTCCTTATTCAAACAATAGACGCCTTTTGCTTGGAAATGGCGTAATACGGCACCGCCCATTTTTGTACTTGCCGTGCCGAAACGTGGTAACACCGCATCATAATCGGGCAAAAGATAAGCCTCGCCTTCCTTTGGCTGGTAATAAATGTCAAAGTGCGGTGAATTTTCCGTGAGTTTTAGAATACAGCGATTCGGATCTAAAATATCCATTTCATGTCCGCATTGTATTGCGACTTCTTTCAAACGTTGACAACTGTATAAACGCGCCTCACGACAAAGCATTAACAATTTCATAGGAAAATTCCAAATTAAAAATAGCGATACATTATACCAATCATAACAATCCTGAAAAACGGTTTGTGACCAATCAAAAAAAGAGTAGAATTGCGAAGACTTAACATGAATAGGAGAAAATTATGTTTGTTGTTATTTTTGGTCGTCCCGGTTGTCCTTATTGTGTCCGAGCCAAAAATCTTGCTGAAAAATTAAAAGGTGAAGTTGCTGATTTCAATTACCGTTATGTTGATATTCACGCTGAAGGCATTACGAAAGAAGATTTATCCAAATCAGTGGGAAAACCTGTTGAAACAGTGCCACAAATCTTCATTGATGAAAAACCAATTGGCGGATGCACCGATTTTGAAGCATTAATTAAACAACAATTTGGTGTAGTGGCGTAATTAACCAGTCATATTTAAATATTCGTGAAAGTGCGGTCAATTTTTGCAGCATTTAAAACCTAAAATTGATCTACACTTCAAAAAAGTTTGACTTCACTTCATTTGAAGGCTAAGTTCTGTACTCATTAGGGCTTAGCCTTTTTATTTTTTACTTGGAGAGAATCACCAACATCATCATTGCTTCCTTCGATTCAAAAACTCGTTAATATTGGATATATTCCCAATTCTAAGCCATATCAAACCGGAAACCATTTAAATTATTTTATATTTTTGTAAATATATTGTTATTTAGTGTGTATAAGGATTATACTTGCCATACAGTTGAAGAAAATTTTTCCTCAACTCAGCCCTAACCCAACTCTATGAGGTGAAACTATGCAACACAAAAAAGTAGCAACAGCGAATGGCCAAGCAATCACACTAAATCAAGATGGCTCCCTCAATGTCCCAAACAATCCTATTATTCCATTTATTGAAGGCGATGGTATCGGCGTAGATGTCACACCTGCGATGCGTTTGGTCATTGATGCCGCAGTATCGAAAGCCTATGGTACGGCACGTAAAATTGATTGGTTAGAAATTTATGCCGGCGAAAAAGCCAATCAAGTTTACGGTGAAAATACTTGGTTGCCAGCAGAAACATTAAACGCGATTAAACAATATCATATTGCGATTAAAGGTCCATTGATGACACCAGTGGGGGGCGGCATTCGTTCATTGAATGTCACAATGCGACAAGAATTGGACTTGTATAACTGTTTACGTCCGGTTCGTTATTATGATGGCACACCAAGCCCGGTGAAACATCCTGAATTTATTGATATGGTCATTTTCCGTGAAAATTCGGAAGATATTTATGCTGGAGTAGAATGGCAAGCCGGCTCAATAGAAGCGGATAAAGTCATTGCATTTTTACGTAATGAAATGGGCGTAAAAAAAATTCGTTTCACTGAACAATGCGGTATTGGCATTAAACCAGTATCAAAAAAAGGGACACAGCGTTTAGTACGTTCCGCATTGCAATATGTTATTGATAATGATCGTCGCTCACTCACTTTAGTGCATAAAGGTAATATTATGAAATTTACCGAGGGGGCATTTAAAGAATGGGGTTATCAAGTCGCACAAGAATTTGGTGCTGAAATGATTGATAACGGTCCTTGGCACAAATTGAAAAACCCAAAAACCGGACGGGAAATTATCATAAAAGACTGTATTGCTGATGCATTTTTGCAGGAAGTGCTGTTACACCCTAAAGATTATGATGTGATCGCAACCTTGAATCTGAACGGTGACTATATCTCCGATGCTCTGGCTGCCCAAGTTGGCGGTATCGGTATTTCACCCGGTGCAAATATTGGGGTGGAGACAGCTATTTTTGAAGCAACTCACGGCACCGCACCTAAAATCGCAGGGAAAAATAAAGCGAATCCGAGTTCAATTATTTTGAGCGGTGAAATGATGTTACGTCATTTAGGATGGACGGAAGCAGCAGATTTAGTCGTAAAAGCAGTAGCGAAAACTATTTCCAATAAAACTGTAACCTTAGATTTAGCCGAAACGCTGGAGAATGCTAAATTGCGTTCTACCATGGAATTCGCACAAGACATTGTGAGTAATATGTAAGTAATTTACTTTTTATAGTTGTATTCCTTTTCCATGATAAATTTACTAAATCTTTACTCACGACCTTCTATTATTTTTCATTCAGATGGAGATCGCATATGTTGTTTTTAACTGAATACCAAACCCATGTTAACCAACGGGCTGCTCAAGGTGTCGTCCCTCTTCCACTCAATGCCCAACAAACCGCAGAATTAATCGAGCTACTAAAAAACCCACCTCCGGAAAATCAAAATCTGTTAGTTGAATTATTTGAAAGCCGCATTCCCACAGGCGTTGATGAAGCAGCTTATGTGAAAGCGGCTTTTTTAGCCGATTTAATTAAAGGAAACACGCAATCACCCTTGATTTCACCACAAAAAGCGGTGCAATTATTAGGCACAATGCAGGGCGGTTACAATATCGAACCACTAATTGATACGCTAGAAATTGACAAACTCGCTCCATTAGCAGTGGAAGCTTTATCTCATACCTTATTAATGTTTGATAACTTTTATGATGTCGCTCAAAAAGCCAAACAAGGCAACACTTATGCCCTGCAGATTCTACAATCTTGGGCTGATGCCGAATGGTTTTTATCTCGCCCTCAGTTAGCTGAAAAATTAACCTATACCGTATTTAAGGTCTCTGGTGAAACCAATACGGATGATCTGTCACCGGCACAAGATGCCTGGTCACGTCCTGATATCCCCTTACATGCATTGGCTATGTTAAAAAATCCAAGAGAAGGGATCGAACCTGATGAAGCGGGTGTTATTGGACCAATGAGACAAATTGAATCATTAAAACAAAAGGGTTTTCCATTGGTTTATGTCGGCGATGTAGTAGGAACGGGATCTTCCCGAAAATCTGCCACTAATTCAGTGCTATGGCTAATGGGCGAAGATATGCCTTATATTCCAAATAAACGCACCGGCGGCATTGTGCTTGGTGGCAAAATTGCACCGATTTTCTTTAATACAATGGAAGATGCCGGAGCACTCCCCATTGAGCTTGATGTAAGCCGGCTTAATATGGGGGATGTGATCGATATTTACCCTTATGCAGGTAAAGTGTGCAAACACAATACCGACGAAATTCTGTCAACCTTTAAACTTAAAACGGATGTATTACTTGATGAAGTGAGAGCGGGTGGACGCATTCCATTGATCATCGGGCGAGGCTTAACTCACAAAGCACGAGTAGAGCTAGGTCTACCGGAAAGCGATGTTTTTGCCAAACCACAAGTCTCTAATGAAAATAATAAGGGCTTTACCCTTGCTCAAAAAATCGTAGGGAGAGCCTGTGGAGTAACAGGTATTCGGGCCGGACAGTATTGCGAACCGAGAATGACCAGTGTCGGCTCACAAGATACTACAGGCCCAATGACTCGTGATGAATTAAAAGATTTAGCCTGCTTGGGTTTCTCTGCTGATTTAGTCATGCAATCATTTTGTCATACAGCAGCCTATCCAAAACCGGTAGATGTGGTAACTCACCATTCCTTACCAGATTTCATTATGAATCGAGGCGGCGTTTCATTACGTCCCGGCGATGGCGTAATCCATTCTTGGTTAAACCGTATGTTATTACCGGATACCGTAGGTACCGGGGGAGATTCTCATACCCGTTTCCCAATTGGAATTTCTTTTCCAGCCGGTTCCGGATTAGTGGCATTTGCCGCAGCAACAGGCGTTATGCCATTGGATATGCCTGAATCTGTCTTAATTCGCTTTAGCGGAGAAATGCAACCTGGTATTACACTACGAGATTTAGTCCACGCCATTCCTTACTATGCTATTCAACAAGGGCTACTCACCGTGGAAAAAGCAGGAAAGAAAAATATTTTCTCGGGAAAAATCCTTGAAATTGAAGGGCTGGAACATCTAAAAGTAGAACAAGCTTTTGAAATTTCTGATGCATCTGCCGAACGCTCAGCGGCTGCTTGTAGTATCAAGCTCAATAAAGAACCTATCATCGAATACCTCAATTCTAATGTTGTGCTACTGAAATGGATGATCGCCGAAGGTTACGGCGATAAAACGACACTTGAACGCCGAATTAAAGCAATGCAAGATTGGCTTGCTAGCCCGCAATTGTTAGAAGCGGATAAAGATGCAGAATATGCGGCCGTCATTGAAATTAATCTCAACGACATCAAAGAACCAATTGTATGTGCCCCAAATGATCCCGATGATGCCCGTCTATTATCTGAGGTACAAGGTGATAAAGTCGATGAAGTCTTTATTGGCTCTTGTATGACGAATATCGGACATTTCCGTGCTGCCGGTAAATTACTCAATCAACACCAAGGAATGCTTCCAACCCGTCTGTGGATTGTGCCACCAACTAAAATGGATGCACATCTATTAAGCGATGAAGGTTATTATAGTATTTACGGCAAGAGCGGCGCACGTATTGAAGTACCTGGTTGTTCACTTTGTATGGGTAATCAGGCACGTGTGGCAGACGGTGCAACTGTCGTTTCCACCTCAACCCGCAACTTCCCAAATCGAATGGGTAAAGGAGCATTCGTTTATCTCGCTTCAGCAGAACTTTCCGCTGTCTGTGCCTTACTGGGTCGCACTCCAACACCGGAAGAATATTTGCAATATGTGCAAAGTCTTGATTTGGATAAAGACGATACCTATCGCTATATGAATTTCGATCAAATCGACCAATATTCTAACAAAGTTAACGGTTTAATTTTCCAAACAGTAGTATAACGCAAACATATAAATAAGGAGACTTAATATGCCAAACTTACATCCAACTTTAACCGCAGAACTTCATTTAAGCGATGGTCGGAAAATTGCCTTACCGGTTTACCAAGGCACTTTAGGCTATAATGCTATCGGCGTAGAAGCGCTGCAAAAACAAGGTTTATTTACCTACGATCAGGGGTTAACCTCCACCGCACTTTGTGAATCCAGCATTACTTACATTGACGGTGATCAAGGTATTTTATTACACCGAGGTTATCCAATAGATGAATTAGCCTTCAATAAAACTTATCTTGATACCGCATATTTATTGTTAGAAGGCGAAATGCCTACAGAAGAACAACTCACCGAGTTCAAAAAAGAAATTTGCGCACATTATATGGTAAACGATCAATTTACCCGCCTATTTCAAGGTTTCCGTCGCGATTCCCATCCAATGGCGGTGATGTGCGCAGCAAGTAGTGCGTTAGCCGCATTCTACAATAATGATTTCCAAACAGAAAAAAACATTGATCGTACAGCGATTCGTTTATTGGCAAAAATGCCTACTCTAGCAGCAATGTGTTATAAATATAGCATTGGCCGCCCATTTATGTACCCACAGTATCACCTCTCCTATGCAGGTAACTTCTTATATATGATGTTCGCCACACCTTGTGAACCTTATGTCGTGAACCCGGTGTTAGAACGAGCAATGGATAGAATTTTTACTCTACACGCTGATCACGAACAAAATGCCTCTACCTCATCTGTGCGTAGTGTCGCCTCATCAGGCTCAAATCCATTTGCTTGTATCGCTGCAGGAATTGCCTCTTTATGGGGAGCCTCCCATGGCGGTGCAAACGAGGCTTGCGTAAGAATGTTAGAAGAAATCGGCACGGTAGATCGGATTCCGGAATTTATCGCCAGGGCAAAAGATAAAAATGATCCGTTCCGCTTAATGGGTTTCGGACATCGTGTGTACAAAAACTACGACCCTCGTGCCAAAGTTATGCGTGAAACCTGCCACGAAGTGTTACAAGAGCTTGGCGTCACCACCCCATTATTAGAAGTCGCTATGGAGCTTGAGCGCATTGCCCTAAGCGACCCCTATTTTATTGAACGCAAACTCTATCCGAATGTCGACTTCTATTCCGGTATTATTTTAAAAGCTATTGGCATTCCGGTGTCAATGTTCACTGTCATCTTCGCACTAGGTAGAACAGTCGGTTGGATTGCTAACTGGAAAGAAATGAACGAAGAGAACCTAAAAATTGTCCGCCCAAGACAAATTTATACCGGTCATCAAGAGCGTCATTTAAAATAGGCAATAAGTCTTTACTTCCTCAAAGTGCGGTTAAATCAACCGCACTTTTTTCGTTAGAACGATGAAAATCTTATTTCCCAATCCCATTGGGTTTCATTTAAGCGATATTTTTTCTTTCAAACGTGATCCTCAGGAATTAAAACCGATGCTGCTCATTTTATAGTCAACACATAATATCGTGCTACCGCTTTCTTCTAATTCATCATGATGTTTTTTTGCGCCTAATTCTTCTTGAGTATAAGGCGAAAGGCTAAAGCTGAACGCTTTATCACAATGGAATCGAGAGTCTATCTCGCGCTCTTTTAATCCTAAAATGCTGACAACCGATATGACATCCATTCTCTTGAGGTTTTAAATAGGGAACATGATTAGTTTTCGGCGTTGTTTTATACAAAGCAAATTGTGTTGCCTGATGTTTATCAAGGTAACTTTCCGTTTCACTATACACCATTCCCACACAAAGCCGCGCCCCACAATGGCGCTCCATTGCTTGAAAATAATCTTCCGCATCACCACAAGAATTTCCCATTGCGTGTAGATATTCGCAGAATAAATGCGGGGGGTTACTATAACTGAATTTTACCTTTCATTCAGAAAGAATATTGGATTTTATGAGGGAGCTCACAATATCCAATTATCCTTCATTACATTCGCTCATTAAGGTAGCTTGGCAACGACAGCATAGCCTTCCGATAATCCTTCGATTTCATAAGAAGAACCGGAAGTAATGAAAGCAGATTCCCCCTGTTTAAGGGAAAGTGCGGTGGTTTCCGAGTGTAAATTGAGCTGCCCTTTCATTACCATTAAAATCCCTGCGCTCTGAATTTTGAGATGATGCGTTTCACCACATTCATATTGAATATTTTGTAAGGCAAAATCTTTTGCCGGTGTGGAATAAGTGAATACGCGCACATCATGAGAGGCAGCAGGAATAATTTGTGGTTCCACTTCATGACAATCCATCACTTTCAATAGTTCCGGAATATCCACATATTTTGGCGTTAATCCACCACGAATGACGTTATCGGAACATGCCATTAATTCAATATTTTGCCCACGTAAATAAGCGTGTGGAATACCCTCCTCTTGGTAAATCCCCTCGCCTTTTTTAAGGTGAACAATGTTGAAAAGATAAAAACACACTAAACCCGCATCCAATTTTTCCGGTGAAATATCCATGGCTTCCATAGAATAACGTAGCCAATAATCAGGATTTTCTAGCCCAAGTTCATTGGCTGCATAGGCTTCATGATTTTGCTTAATAATCGGGGCAAGCCATTGAGATAACTGGGTTTGATCCGCTTGCATCACATCCGCATAAAAGGAATGGCAATCCTGATTACGTAATTTTTCAGCCAATGGCGCAAGTGAGGAGCGCTCAGCCAATGTTGCGAGAATTTTTTCTTTCTTTTTAAAACCGTGCAACAACCAGAAATCAGACAAAGCAATCATCATTTCAGGTTTATGATTATTATCTTTATAAGTTCGTTTCGGATCTTTTAAATCAATCCCAGCAGCATTTTCCTTTGCAAAACCTATTTCCGCTTGTCGTTTAGTTGGGTGTAACTGGATAGAAAGTGGCTTTGCCACATCAAGAATCTTCAATAAATAGGGTAATCCTTCACCAAAGATTTCTCGACTTTTTTCACCAAGTGCGGTCGGATTTTGTTGTAAAAATTCAGTCAGCGATAACGCTTTATCACCTATTTCGATTACAGATGGAGCTGAGGAATGAGTCCCTAACCACCACTCGGCGTAATGTTGATTCTCTTTGGAGGGAATATTCAATAATTGAGGGATATAATTCTGTCCGCCCCAGACATAATGTTGTAAAGCACCGGTTAATTTATAAATCATTTTGTTCTCTCAAATCTAAATAAAAAATCCGCACAATGGCGGACTTTTTAATCTCATACAAAATTACTTTTTAAGGGTTAATACTACCGACTCACCGGCAACAACCTCACCTGTTTTCTTCTCAATATTTGAAATCTCATCCATATTAGAAATCACAACCGGTGTTAATACGGATTTTGCTTTCGCTTCAAGCAACTCAAGATCAAATTCAATGATGGTATCACCACGCTTCACAGATTGACCTTCTTGAGCAATTCGGGTAAAGCCCTCACCTTTTAACTCAACAGTATCAATGCCGAAATGAACAAATAACTCCACACCTTCTTTTGATTCCATTGAAAATGCATGGTTGGTTTCAAAAATTTTGCCAATTACGCCGTCAACCGGTGCAACAATTTTGTTACCTTTAGGGCGAATAGCAATACCATCACCAACAATTTTCTCTGAAAATACTACATCAGGTACATCTTCAATATTCACAATTTCACCGGAAAGCGGTGCATAAATATCGACTTCCACTGATTTGTTCTCTTTAGAACCGAATAGTTTGTCAAATAAGCCCATTTTAATCTCCTATCCATTAAGACGACTGATATTCTAGCTTAAAACACTAATCTTGTATCTAGTTTAATGCTTTTTCTGCCAAAAATTCTTTAATTAATTGCTCAATTTCCGCTGCGGTTGGTTTCTGTAATGCTTTGTCCGCAAGTTCTTTTGCATCTTGGAAATTCACACTGCGAATGATTTTTTTAATACGAGGTACAGAAATTGCACTCATACTAAATTCATCTAATCCCATACCTAACAAGAGCAAGGTTGCATGCTCATCACCCGCTAATTCACCACACATCCCCGTCCATTTACCTTCTGCATGAGAAGCATCAATAACCTGTTTAATTAAGCCAAGTACCGATGGTTGCATTGGATTGTAAAGATGAGAAATTAATTCATTACCGCGATCAACCGCTAAGGTATATTGCGTCAAATCATTAGTACCAATACTAAAGAAATCCACTTCTTTTGCTAAGAAATTTGCATTTACCGCAGCAGACGGGGTTTCTACCATTACACCAATCTGAATATTTTCATCAAAGGCCCTACCTTCTACGCGTAATTCCTCTTTCAAAGTTTCAATCACGGATTTTAATTCACGAATTTCTTCCACAGAAATAATCATCGGGAACATTACGGCTAATTTGCCAAATGCGGAAGCTCGTAACACGGCACGTAACTGAGCATGAAGAATTTCACGACGATCAAGTGCAATACGAATCGCGCGCCAGCCTAAAAACGGGTTCATTTCTTTTGGGAGATTTAAGTACGGTAACTCTTTATCACCGCCAATATCCATAGTACGAAGCACAACCAAACGCCCAGCCATTGCCACTACAACTTCTTTATAAGCAATAAATTGTTCTTCTTCCGTTGGGAGTTGATCACGATCCATAAAGAGGAATTCAGTACGGTATAAACCCACACCTTCTGCACCGTTACGGTTCGCACCGTCACAATCACGAATAGTACCAATATTTGCTACTACTTCAACTTTATGCCCATCTAATGTCACTGCCGGAAGATCTTTTAATTTTGCCAATTCCGCTTTTTCTTCCGCTAATTTTGCTTCTAAGGCTTTTAATTCATCGATTTGGGCTTGGGTTGGATTAATATAGACTTTATTATTTACGGCATCAAGAATCAGGAAATCACCGGTATTCACTTTTTCGGTCACATTATTGGTACCAACAATCGCCGGTAATTCCAAGGAGCGGGCCATAATAGAAGTATGGGAAGTGCGTCCACCAATATCTGTGATAAAACCAAGTACTTTATCTAGATTTAATTGTGCTGTTTCCGATGGTTTTAAATCGTAAGCGACAAGAATAGATTCTTCGTTGATATCACCAAGATCAACAATATGCATACCGAGGATATTCTTGACTAAACGGTTACCAATATCACGGATATCACCGGCACGCTCTTTCAAGTATTCATCGTCAATTTCAGACAACATTTCCACTTGTTGATCAATGATTTTACTTGCTGCCACACCCGCATTCACTTTATGTGAACGCAAATAGTCAATAATTTCCTCCTCAAGTTCTTCATCTTCAAGAATCATTAAATGACCTTCAAAGATTGCCGCTTTTTCTTCACCCAATGAAGCAAACGCACGATCTCTAATCGAATTTAACTGTTCAATGGCAGCACTGCGACCTTCATAAAAACGCGCAATCTCAGCATCAATTTGCTCATCGGTAATTTTTGTTGTATCGAGAACAATTTTTTCTTCTTTAAGAACTAACGCCTTACCAAAAACAATACCTGGGGACGCTGGAATACCTGAAATCATGTTCACCTTCCGAGATTATCTAATAGGGTTAAATAAAACAATAGCCATAAAACACCTATTTACATGGCGTAAACCAAAATGGATTTTATGACTATATTATATTCAAAATTATTCTAAA
>NZ_MLHG01000054.1 GCF_001998825.1 Rodentibacter mrazii | reverse complement strand
GAGGGATCTAAACAGGGATCTAAAATCCTGATTCAATCTAAATGAGGGAAAAGCAATAATCAAGTAATATCATTAAATCTCGTTTAATATCAGGCAAAGAAAAAGGGCGATATTTTCGCCCTTTATTTATGCGCTCTTGAAAAGGGTTTATTGAGGTTGTCTATTACGTGCATTTTCATAGGCTTGTAGGCGGTCTCGCTTGCCTACGGATAACACAAAAACGGTGATCTCATTATCTTGCACTTTATAAACAAGTCGATAACCCGCCGATCGTAGTTTGATTTTATAAAGTGCGGTCGAAAAACCGCTTAATCTGTCAGCTTGAACGTGCGGATTTTCTAAGCGTTCGTACAATTTCTTCTTAAATTGGCTTTTTACCGGCTCGCCTAGTTTCTGCCATTCTTTTAAGGCTTTTTCGTGGAATTTTAGACTATAAGTCATCAAGATTCACCGCGATAAATTCACCGTCTTTCATGCGTTCTTGTGCAATTCTGCCTAACTCTGCATCTTCTGCCAATTCTTGAAAATATTCAAAAAGTGCGGGCGTAACACAATAAAAAGCCGGTTGATTACGGTTCAAAATAGCGACTGCGCCCCGTTCGCTTGCCTGTGCAATGCCCATCGGGTCGCGTTTTAAATCGGTAATGCTTGCCACCTGCTGTGTCAAAATTTGGTGTATTGCCATGATTTGCTCCTTATTCAATAGTTTTAGTTTAATAATAGCACTCTAAAAAGTTTTTTTAAAGTGTTTATTGGATATAGAAATGATTGGATGGGCTTGCGTTTCGCTTGATAAAGTATGCTTATTTTTCTGTCGTTTTGGGTTGTGGCCATCATAAAAATAATTTTTTCCTGTGAGTATGTTTTTTTCATAGGAAACATAGGAATTTTAGGAACGAAAATTTTTTTATTTTATTTATCAAATGCTTAAGTGCTGAAAAGTGTTCCTATTTTTAGTTTTCAAAATAGGAACAGAATAGGAATTTTTTAGGAACGGAAGAAAGTCATTTTTTCAAAATAGGAATGAAAAGGGAAAAAATAGGAACAAAAGGCAATAAAATAGGAATAATAAACCATAGAATAGGAATAGTTTATTTTTATAAGATATTGATTTATAAATGTTCATTATGATTTATTCCTATTTTTCCTATAAAAAATAAATTTAACCCATAAAAAATCTTTTTTACGGCATAAAAAAGCAAGGTGTGCGCCTTGCTCTTTTGGTTATTTAGTCGTTTTCCTCTTCGATTTCCGGCTCATCTGAAAACGGCATAATCTTAAATGCTCTAAATTGTTTTCCCATCATCTTTTTGGGTACTTTGAACATAAATTCATAGCCTGCCTCTTCTGCTTGTGGTCTTTTCAATATGCCGGCATTGAACAGCACGCTTTTTAGCATGTTTTTAGGGTAAATACTCATTGCCTCATAAAAAACGGAAGGGATCACAAAATAATGTTCTACAAATTTAGATTCTTTCACATTATCCGATAATACTCTCACCCCAGCTATTTTCTGCGGCGTTCTTGCGTTTGGGTCGTGCGGATACTCAATAAAACAAGATTCATTGACTAAAAGCCAATTCACCACGCTATCAATAATGCTGGTTTCCTCTCGGCTGTTTTCGCCAAATTCTTCTTTCCAGTTAAGAAAGTTTTTCAAAATGGCTTGCGCGCTTTCTTCTTCCGTCCATTGGGTTAAATCCTTGGCTAAGCATAAAGCGGTCTCAAGCACCGCAAAACGATCACCGGCTACCCGTTGAACTTGTCCGCTCATATTGCTAGATAAATCTAACCATTTTTGCCGGATTGCTTTATAGGCGGTTTTGATGTTGTCCGTATTCTTGGCGAGAAAAGCAATCCATTCACGCCCAATCACGCCAAAACATTCTTGCACTTTTTCGTTTAAATGGTCGGCGTGGGCTTTATTATTCGGGAAATGGTGTAAATTATTCGCTTCTTCCAAAGGAACGTTCAAAAGCCGCACTAATTGCCCGGCGTGTACTTTTGCCCCTTGTAGCCTTAATTGCGTTTCTAAATCTTTTTCACCGGTTGAAAGTGCAGTCACTTTCCAGCGTTTTATTTGTCGGTTTCCGCCCTCTTTCTCGCCACGTATTTTGTCCGTCTCGTTGAACAGGTCATAAGCGATATTTTCAAGGTTTTTCCCGTCTTTGGCTTGCCCAATTTCATCAAGAGTAATAAAGCCGTCATTGCGTGCGGCGGCTTCATTCTTAACGCCTGTTGCCGTAGTACTCCAGCTTAATTTGATTTTGTCGGGGTTGCCGTAAATGCTGTTGGCGATATTTAATGTCGTGCTTTTCCCTTTTGAACTTTCGGCGAAAAGGTGAACCCCAAAGGATTCCCGCCCTAAAAGTGAAAGCATAGGGGCCGTAAGTGCAACCGCCACGCCCAACATCATTGAAACATTGCCTTTTACATTCTGCGCGATTTCCCGTTGCCAATCGCCAAGCGTGCCGGCGGTGATATAGCCTAAACTTGAACCGGTTTTATCGGTAAAATAAATCGGTTTTTTAGGTGTGCCAATAATTTCCCCGTTTGGCAATAAATACGCCCCATTGAGCCAGCCTGTAACATTGGTGATCGTCCATTGTGTCGAATGGTTGCCGTTAAAGTGAAAATGCTCGGTGAGCTTTTGAGTTAAGCCCGATCCCTGTGTCATCTTCAAGCCTTGCGCCTTCAACATCTTCCAGCCGGCATCCGTGCCAAAGTCTTCACGTGCGATCGCAACTGTGCGAGGGGTGTTTTCATCTCGGTTTTGCCATTGGAACAAATAATAATATTCACCACTTGCAGTTTTACCTTCACCCACTAACGCTAAATTGTCGCAAATCCACGTTTCTTTTTCTTGAATGATCTCGCCGGTGTCTCTATCCACTTTGGGCGTTATATAATGTAATCCTTTAATCTTGCCATTTTCTCGATATTCAACATAAGGTGTTTTGCGTGGGGCGTTGCCTTGTTCTTCCGTTTCTATCACGATTTCAGCCGTATTGCGTGCCTCTTCATCTTCCCTTAGGCGTAAAACATAGCCGCTTAAATCCTGCTTATTCTCGCCTAGGTTATCGGCAAAAAAGACTTTTTCAGCCTTGGAATGTTTGGCTATGGCTAAAAGTAAGGCGGTTTCTTGTGCTTGGCTGACTTCACCAAAATGGCAAAACGTCACCGCATGAACCTCTTCTTTTAAAATCTGATAATTGCTTGCATTCGCCAATTTTTCAGCATCTAAAATAAGCGGCTTATAATCATCACCTAAGCCTAATTTATCACGCAATAAGCCCCATTCTAGCCTGTTTCCTTTCTCTTTCCCAAATCCCCATGCTTTCCACGCTTTATCACCGATCAAAGCGTAAATATGCTCATAGGCTACGCGCCCTTGTTCGTCAAAGTGCGGTACTTTTGGCGGTTGTTTTTTATATGCCATAATTCCCCCTAACCTTGATTTCTATGTTTAAAAAACGCAATCACATCGCCGGCGCGGTATTTTTTCGGGCGGCGTGGTCGTGGATCGCCTAACGTTGCCGGAAAGCCCGGCAATTTAATTAAGGTTTGAATCACATAACAATAAGAACAGCCCGCATAGTCGGCTATGTCGTGTGGTGTCCATATTTTATCGGCGTTTAATTGCTGCGCTTCTATGGTTTGCACTCGGGCTTTCAGGCTTTCCAATTCCTTTAATAAAAAATCTGTGGTTGGTTTCTTTTCCATATTTCCCCCTAGCGTTGTTGCCGTCTTGCTTGTTTTTGTTGGGTGCGCTGTTTTTTCTTGCGGCGTTGTGCTTTGGCTTTGATAAATTGCGCTTGTTGTACTAATCGCTCGGCTTTCTGCCATAGGGCGATTCCCTCTTCATCGCTAAAAATTTCAATCAGCGTGCCATTTGGTAAAGTGATTCTATGCGTGATCATGGCTCGCTCCTTTCGGTAAAGTAGGTTGGGATTTGGGAAAACATTGATCTAATTTCCCTTGAATTCGGTCGATCTGTAACTGTTGAAAGTGCGCAATATTCAACATAAAGCCGCGCAATTCGTTTACCTCTTTCAAATAATCGACAGCACCAGCCATTTCTAAGCACGAGCCTAAGGTTTCAAGGCGTGAAACTTCCGCTTGGATTTCATCAATAAAAGAAAGGGAAAGATTAGGCATAAATCCCCCTTGCGCAAAAGTGCGGTCAAATTTCGGGTTGATTTTGGCGATAAGTGAAAGGCATTGAAAATCGGCACTCAAGCTTAGGCGCGCATTGGTTTCGTTGTTGGCTTGAATAGTTTGAACGCACAAATTAAAGTGCGAGTGCGTGCGATTCACGCATAGAAATTTGTAGATCATTTCTGCGGCTTCCTGTAATAAATTTTGAGGAACTACCGCTAAAGTTTGCAGGCTTGGGCGGTAGCACATAACGGGCTGCAAAACCGTTATTACAGGAAAACGGCAAAGGGCGGAACCTTTCCCATTATGCGCTACCATTGAGAATAGACTATCAGAAAATAGGCTATATTGAATAGGTGCGTAAACGCTACGAACAAAAAAAGCACGATTTGGCGTGCTGTTCGCCTGTAATAATAAAACGATCTTGCAGTGACCGGCTTTAGATTTTGCTAAAGCGGATTTAATATAGTTTAATTTCGTTTTAACTGTCAAGCCGCTTTGTAAAAATTTTCTGTTTTGGGGCGTAAAAAAGTTGCGCCCTACCGCATTAAACGGTAGATTGTCGTTTAAATAGTTCATTGAATTATTCGCTTTAAATTGTCGTTATAGGGAACGGGCTTATCTTTCGGGGTAAGCCCTTATTTTTTGTTTGAGGTTTCCGCTTTGTTATCTTGCGCCCATCGGTGTGTTTGAGCTACGGGCGAAAATTGCGCAAATTGCCCTTGTTCAAATCCGGCGCGAACAATGCCTTTCAATTCGCATGATTCGCAATAAACGTGAGCAACCGTCACAACTGCGCTAGGGCGTGTGGAACTCCGGATTTTCAACGCTTTTCCACATTCCGGGCAATCAAGCCGCAAGCCTGCCATCTTCGTCGCCTTTTGTATGGTTGGGATTTTGTTTATCTAACCAGGCTTGCACATCTTCACGCGCCCATCGGTTAGTTCTGTCATATTTAAGCGGTTTGGGAAAATCGCCCCGTTTCACTAAATAATAAATTTTTGTGCGAGAGGCGATCCCCATTTCTTCTAACTCTTGAATAGTTAATAAGGCTTTTAATGTCATATTCTTTCCTTTTATTTAAGTGCGGAATTAACCGCACTTTTATTTATTAAACGGCAATAAAATTTTCTGTCTGTTTCTTTTCTTCTTGCACATGTAAACCTAATGCAAAATAAAACATCATCTTTTCATTTCCTGTTAATCTCCCATAATCCGGAAAAATAGCACTATATTTTAAAATTCTTTCCTGATTTAATTCATTCCGAATTTCATCTATAAATTTGTGTTGTTGATGAACCGGTAATTTTTTAAATTTTTCTAGTAAAGATAATGCAACATCTCTACTTTTTATCATTTCTTTACTTTCCATTTTCTTCATCTCCCAATATTACGTTTTTGTATTCTATCGCCGCCATTAAATTAAGATTTTCCACGATATAACATTCTTGTCTTAAATAAGCGCTGATATAATCCATTGTCTCTTCATTATTATAAATTGAGCGGTGACAACTGCCTTTTTGTGTATAAATGCTTAGATTTTTTAACGTGGTAACTACGGCGCATTTTCGTGGGAATTGCGGCGGAATAATTGCCGGCATACCGCCAAAATAATTTGATAGATAAAGATTGTTGATACCGTTATTTTCTGAATAATTAAACGCCCCTTGAATATTGGCATTCGCTTTCGCCACTAAATCCGCCCCCACAAATAAAACAAGATCATTGCGTTCTTGATATTGGGTCGGAAATTTATTGCGGAGTGCGGTCGCCAATTCGTCTAAATTTTTATAATCGGCTTGTTCAGAAAATAAGGTAATTTTGCCCGCACTTTTTCCGCCGCTAATCACATTTGCCGGGTTTTGATCTTTCAGTTGGGCGAGCCAACCTTTCACCACATCGGATAGATCTTCGGCTTGTGTGTTTGTCGCCTCGCTTTCACCGTGCCAGTCCATTTGCAGCATATCTAAAATAAATTGCTGTTCCGTCAAGCGTGTGAAATTTTCCGAAAAGTTATCTTGAATCACTTCAAGTTCATCAATTAAACGCCAATCAATTTGCACACCGCTGTCGATTTCTTGGAGTTGATAAATGTCGCCATATTCCACAATAGAACGATTACGCCCATCTTGTTTGCGCCCCGTTGTTGTGCCTTTTAATGCCCCAAAGATTTTTTTATCTTTTTGATTTTTCACTGTTATCCAGTTAATCGAATTGAGAAAATCGGAACGGCTTTTAAAATCTTTCATCAGCTCTTGCTGCGCTTTGTCATTGAGTGAAATGGATAATAAAACGTCTTTTCTTTCATCCAATTTATCTTGATATTTTGCCGCCAATTGGCTGGCATATTGTTTTAGTGGGGATGTTGTCATGTTGTTTTCCTCTTTAAAAAGTAAAGTGTGTTTATATACTCCGCAATCTTCATCAACGTTCACCTTTGTTTATTTTCGATTGCGTTGAGGATTTTAGGCAGATAAAAAAAGTCGGTGCGAAAATTAGAAAAATTTGGCTGTTTTTGGAAAAATTTGGCGTTTTTTAGAAAAATTTTGGGGAGTTTGGGAAAAAATAAGCATAAAAAAGCCCCATGTCTGGGGCTGGTCGCTCTTAATATGGGCTTCTCTCTAGGAATTTTTCCAAAAATGGGGCGATAGTTTTGGCTTTCCTCACTTTCCCGGAATAGCCCATCTTGCTTTCCATTTCTTCCAAAATATCGCTAATTGCTTCGGATATGGCGTTAAATGAAGGGCGGTTTTTATCTGTGATAAAAAAATCTTTCCGGTTTACTTTCTGAAATTTAGGATGATGCATAAAAACTAAGGCGTTAATAATACTTTGGTACATTTCATCGTTTGAGCCATTATTTAATTTTTCATCCGGTTTCTTAGTGTTTACATCTGTAAATAATCCAAAGTCTTTATTTAAAATATCAATTTCTACTTTTGATAAATAAATTTCATTTAAGTAATTAATAAAAATTTTATCATAATCAGGATCTATGCTAATATCGGAATCAAATAAAAGTTCTTTGTTTATTTCTATCGTTTCACAAATAAGTCTCGCCAATCCAGTTTTAGAAAGATAAATTGATTTTCTTATATTATTAAAATAACTCTCTTTATCTAAGGAT
>NZ_MLHG01000053.1 GCF_001998825.1 Rodentibacter mrazii | reverse complement strand
CAGTTATCATCTAAGCCATTCCAATAACAAGCTGGTTTCAATTAAAAACATTCAGCGATAATCACTCCAACATTCCCGCCTATTTCCCCACAAATAGGCGTTTTTTTTATTCACAAATCTTTTAGATTCCCTATAATAAACCATCTCAAAATCATAATTAGGAAATAAACAATGACTGATATTAATACTGTTCTCGCAGAACTTAAGCGTGGCACTGATGAAATTCTTTCCGAAGCGGATTTAATCGAGAAACTCAAAGAGAATCGTCCGTTAAAAATAAAATTAGGTGCAGATCCTACGGCACCGGATATTCACTTAGGGCATACTGTGGTGCTCAATAAATTACGCCAATTCCAACAGCTTGGTCACGATGTTTATTTCTTAATTGGTGATTTTACCGGTATGGTGGGCGATCCTTCCGGCAAAAACACAACCCGCCCTCCCCTTAGTCGTGAAGATGTATTACGCAATGCGGAAACCTATAAAGAACAAATTTTCAAAATTCTTGATCCGCAAAAAACCAAAATCGTCTTTAATTCCGAGTGGTTGGGTCAATTAGGTACGGAAGGGATAATTCGCCTTGCGAGCAATTACACCGTTGCCCGTATGCTTGAGCGTGATGATTTCAAAAAACGCTTTACCAATAACCAACCCATTGCAATTCATGAATTTATTTATCCCCTATTACAGGGGCATGATTCCGTGGCTCTTGATGCCGATGTGGAACTTGGCGGTACGGATCAAAAATTCAATTTATTAGTGGGTCGTGAATTACAAAAATCAGCCGGTAAAAAACCGCAAGTGGCTATCACCATGCCGTTACTTGTGGGCTTAGACGGAGAGAAAAAAATGTCAAAATCCCTTGGAAACTATATCGGTGTTACCGATGCGCCAAATGATATGTTCGGCAAAGTCATGTCTATTTCCGATGAGTTAATGTGGGATTGGTACAATTTGCTTTCATTCCGTCCATTAACTGAAATTGAGCAATTAAAAGTCGATGTGAAAAATGGCAAAAATCCTCGTGATGTGAAAATTTTACTGGCGAAAGAATTAATTGCCCGTTTCCACGATGAAGCAGCGGCCAATGCGGCAGAACAAGAATTTATCAACCGTTTCCAAAAAGGCGCAATGCCGGATGAAATGCCTGAATTTACCTTTAACGGTGAAATAGGTTTAGCAACCTTGTTAAAAGAAGCAGGGTTAGCCCCTTCCACTTCTGAAGCGATTCGTTCCGCACAACAAGGCGGTGTGAAAATCAATGGTGAAAAAATTGATAACCTCAAAGAAAATGCACCAAAAGGTACAAATGTTTATCAAGTGGGTAAACGTAAATTTGCCCGTGTGACAGTGGAATAATAAACTCAACGAGAAATAACCGCACTTTTTAAAGTGCGGTTATTTTCTAACATGAATTAGTGTAGATAAAGAATTTACATCCTAGTCTATTTTATAAGGAAGATTACTATGAGCCAGAAAATTTGGGTAACCGGTGATGCCGTAGTTGATTTAATTCCTGACGGCAAAGATCATTATTTGCGCTGTGCCGGCGGCGCACCGGCAAATGTCGCGGTGGGCGTAGCCCGTTTAGGCGGACAAAGCGCCTTTATTGGTCGTGTAGGGAAGGATCCGCTCGGTCAATTTATGCAAGAAACCTTAAATACCGAAGGTGTGAATACTACCTATATGATTTTAGATCCACAACATCGCACTTCAACTGCGGTTGTCGGGCTCGACAACGGTGAACGTAGTTTCACTTTTATGGTAAACCCGAGTGCCGATCAATTTCTGCAAACCGGTGATCTGCCGCCATTTCAAGCCGGAGAATGGTTACATTGTTGTTCGATTGCACTCATTAATAACCCATCACGGGAAGCGACCTTTGAAGCCATTCGCCGTATTAAAGTTGCAGGGGGATTTTTCTCTTTCGATCCAAATTTGCGTGAATCTCTATGGTCTAGCCTAGAGAAAATGAAAACCGTTGTAATGGAGGCTGTCGCATTAGCGGATGTATTGAAATTTTCCGAGGAAGAACTCACTCTTTTAACCAATACATATAGCCTTGAAAAAGCCTTTGAACAAATTACTACACTCTATCCGGAAAAACTAGTTATCGTCACCCTCGGAAAAGACGGGGCTTTGTATCACCTTGCCGGCAAAAAAGATGTTGTTGCGGGTAAAGCTTTAAAACCCGTTGATACCACCGGAGCTGGCGATGCCTTTGTGGGTGGATTATTAGCCGGTCTTTCTCAACATGAAAATTGGAAAGACAACGATGTGTTGGTTAAAATTATACACCAAGCGAATGCTTGTGGTGCGTTGGCAACAACGGCAAAAGGTGCAATGTCAGCTTTGCCAAATAAAGTACAATTGGCTGAATTTTTGGCAAACTAATCCTAAGGTGTGTGAATTTATCTCACTCACCTTCTGTTAAAATGCGGTCATAAATGGAGGTATTTTTATGAAACTATGGTATTCCGATTCCAGCCCTTACGCTCGAAAAGTACGCAGTGTGATTCATTATCACCAATTACAAAATCAAATTGAATTACTACAAGCGACAAGCGGAATGGATAAACATTCACCACACAATCAAGATAACCCTCTTGGGCGCTTGCCTGCTCTCCAAATGGCAAATGGTGAATGGCTATATAACAGTTCGCTGATTGCAGAATATCTCGATCACTTAGGTTCACAACCTTCACTTTATGGCAGTGGAGAGCAACGTTGGCAAATTCTCCGCTTACATTATTTAGCCGATGGTGTTTTAGAAAATGAAATATCCGTTATACCTGAAAAACGCCTACGCCCCCAGTCAGAATGGTGGTTAGAACGACATCAACAAATTTTTCAACGAACGGAACAAAGCCTTATAGCTATTCAAAAATCCATTGATTTATTCGGTGAAGAGCTCAATATCGGTACGCTAAATACGGTTTGTGTCATTGATTTTCTACTATTCCGTAATGATTGGACTTACGCCACAAATCATTCCGTGATGGAATCATTGAAATCATGGGCGAAAAAAATGAACACTCGCTATGATTGTTTAAATGAAACTTACCCCAAATAGGACAACGATGATTATCTTCAATAACGGCAAATACAAAAGTCTTCTCTCTGCAGAACAAGGCGAACTTGATAGCATACGCAAAACCGTGGAAAGCGATAAAGATTTCTATCCCACTTACCACCTTGCGCCACCTACCGGGCTATTAAATGATCCGAACGGGCTCATTTTTGACGGAGAAAAATATCACCTTTTTTATCAATGGTTTCCTTTCGATGCCATACACGGAATGAAACATTGGAAGCATTTCATCACTCATGATTTCCAAACCTATCATGCCGCCGATAATTTAATTCCTTGTGAATTATTTGAATCTCACGGTTGCTACTCCGGTGGTGCATTAAAAATCGGCGACAAATTACCCATCTTCTATACCGGTAATACCCGTCGTGCAAGTGATAACCAACGTGTGCCTTATCAAAATCTGGCAATTTTTGATTTAAACGGAAAATTGCTGAACAAACGCCCGCTAATCGAAATGCCCCCAGAAGGTTATACGGAACACGTGCGAGATCCGAAACCTTACCTGACAAAAGAAGGAAAAATCCGTTTTATTTGTGGCGCACAACGTGAAAATCTTACCGGCACCGCCATTATTTTTGAAATGGATCATTTGGATGATACACCGAGATTAATAGGGGAATTGTCTGTTCCGGCTTTTAATAATCAAAATGTGTTTATGTGGGAATGTCCGGATTTATTGAAATTAGGCGACAAAGATATTTTCGTCTGGTCACCACAAGGAAAAAATCGTGAGACACATCAATTCCAAAATAACTATCACGCTACCTATGCCATTGGGCAATTAAACGGCAATACACTGGAAGCGGCACACATTGCCGAGCTTGATCAGGGTTTTGATTTCTATGCCCCTCAAACTTTTGGCGGTTTAGAAAATAAAACAAACACTATAATGTTTGGCTGGATCGGCTTGCCGGATTTAACTTATCCAACGGACAAATTCAAATGGCATTCTGCCCTCACCATGCCACGAGAAGTGCATATTGAAAATAATCGTCTCTATCAACGCCCGATTGCCAAAATTTATGAAAATATGACCGCACTTTCCGCACGCACTTTGCAAGAAAAAACTACGATAGAATTTTTAGATCGTGCCTATTTAAAATTTGATGCAGAAAATCAGCCCTTTAACTTATCTTTCTTTACCAATGAAGAAGGTGAAACGCTGACTTTATCCTATGAAAACGGCTTAATCTGTTTGGATCGCAGCCAATCGGCACAAACAACGGAATTAATGAAGAAATTCGGTGAACAACGCTATTGTGAAATCGATGATCTTCGCACAGTGGAAATTTTCTTTGATCGTTCGATTGTGGAAATTTTCTTTAATAATGGAGAAAAAGCAATGACATCAAGATTTTTTATTACAAATCGAGAAAATATTATTGTAACAAACCGTACTTTAAATATTGAACTTGGCTTTCCGAAAGCAATCACCTATGTTTAACCGACATTAAGTCAAAATC
Source organism: Rodentibacter mrazii (assembly GCF_001998825.1). Classification (GTDB taxonomy): domain Bacteria; phylum Pseudomonadota; class Gammaproteobacteria; order Enterobacterales; family Pasteurellaceae; genus Rodentibacter; species Rodentibacter mrazii. Next base: position 51,454 of record NZ_MLHG01000053.1, on the reverse strand, counting down.
GAAAATATAGACGGCGATATTCCGTTTTGTCTAAAAAATAGAATTGAATGGAAAAACTGAAAAGAGAGGAAAATATGATAAAACTTACTGCTCAAGACATTATTGAATTATTCAATCAACGTAGTTCAACCCGTTATTACGATTCGAGTAAAAAAATCAGTGATGAAGATTTCCACGCCATTTTAGAATGTGCCCGTCTTTCACCAAGTTCTGTTGGATCAGAGCCTTGGAAAATATTAGTCATTCAAAACAAAGCTTTACGGGACAAAATTAAACCCTTTAGCTGGGGAATGATGAATCAGTTGGATAATTGTAGTCATATGGTTGTCTTGCTTGCGAAGAAAAACGCCCGTTATGACAGTCCGTTTTTTGTGGATGTGATGACGAGAAAAGGGCTAACTGAAGAACAGCAACAGCAAGCCTTGGCAAAATACAAAACGCTTCAAGAAAACGATATGAAATTGTTAGAAAGTGACCGCACTTTATTCGATTGGTGTAGTAAACAAACCTATATTGCCCTTGCTAATATGCTGACAGGTGCTGCTGCAATGGGGATTGATTCTTGTCCGATTGAAGGTTTCCATTATGATTTGATGAATCAAACCCTTGCTGAAGAAGGATTATTTGATCCGAATGAATACGGTGTATCTGTTGCCGCAACATTCGGCTACCGTGCCCGTGATATTGCGAAGAAATCCCGTAAAACGATGGATGAAATTGTCACTTGGGTGGAATAATCCCAGCATTAGCTTATACAAAATTTATATTCATTTTGTAGGGACGCCACACTGGCGTCCGAATCTAAAGCACTGAAATTTTTTTATAACGGACACACGGCAGTGTGTCCCTACAAAGTACATCAATTCAATTGCTTGCTATCATCCATCAAACTATCACATTCCCAACCAATATAATCACCCATAAATTGTTGGGCCAGTTTTTCAAATTTTTCCACTTGTTCAAAAATTTCTCCATTATCGAGGGAAAGTTCTTGCTCCAGTTTCACTAGATAATAAGGCTCATCCTCCTTGTTAAACTGAATAGGTTGCGCAGAATATTGCAATGTTGCAAAGGAGTAATCTCCCACACTCAATTCCTCCATAAAGGGAAACATTTTCTGCTCTTCATCAAAATGAAAACTATGTTCCACTAAATAAGTATCACTTAAATCACGCCCTTTACTTTGCAGTAAACCTAACAATTCTTCGGTAGCATTCATTTTGATCTCAAGGGGTGAAGCAAGTAAAAAATCAAAATAAGTATCCCAATTCGGATCATCTTGAACACTCACCTCTTTCACAAAATCAATTTGTGATAAGGTTTCAAGTAAGATTTCCGAATGTTCACAATAGAAATGCATTTTAGCCTGCCCGTTACAAATAAAATGTCCGGCAAAAAATACATTCGGAAGTGCGGTCAGTTGCGCCAAAATTTTGAATATACGATTAATAAGTTTATCGTATTCTTCCTCTGACGGAAGCCCACTCTCATCACTCTCATAATTAATGGCAAATTGCACAATTTTATTGCAATTCTTACCATGAAATTTGTCAAGATTTTCAATATTTGCAGTAAACACAGCAGGCATATCATTCACCATAGAACGATAATTCTGCCAATTTGCCATATCCATGTTTTCGTCCTATTTAAATTCCGCCCAAATCGGTGCGTGATCAGAAGGCTTTTCCATAGCCCGAATATCTAAAGCAATGCCGGCATCAACACAGCGTTCTGCTAATACTTGATTCACCAAAATATGATCAATACGTAAGCCACGATTATCATCAAAGCCTTTTGAACGGTAATCAAACCAAGAGAATTTATCATTTGCGGTTGGGTTTAGTCTGCGGAAACTGTCCTCCAAGCCATAATCATATAAACGCTGATACCATTCTCGCTCTTCAGGTAAAAACGAGCATTTTCCGGTACGCAACCAACGCTTACGATTTTCCTCCCCAATGCCAATATCCAAATCATTCGGGCTAATATTCATATCCCCCATAATTAAAACCGGGTTGGCTTTATCATGGTCTTGCTCTAAATAACGCTGTAAATCGGCGTAAAATTTTTCTTTTGCCGGAAATTTTGTTTCGTGGCTACGGCTTTCGCCTTGTGGGAAATAGCCGTTAATCACCGTCAGAAAACCAAAATCCGTTTCCAAATCCGCCATAATAATGCGTTTTTGCGCATCCTCACCATCTGTTGGAAAACCACGGTGAACGGCTTTCGGTTCTTGCTTGGTCAATAACGCCACGCCATAATGCCCTTTTTGCCCATGATGAAACACGTGATAGCCTAAATTTTCCGTGATTTCATAAGGAAAAGCCTCATCTGCCACTTTAATTTCCTGTAAACCAATTACATCCGGTTGGTATTTTTCAATCACTGCCTCTAACTGATGGGGACGGGCACGCAAGCCATTAATATTAAAAGAAATAAATTTCATTGAAGTTCCTGTTTGTAAAAAAGAGGGGAAAAAGCGCAGTGTATTATACAGTATCTCGCCAAATTCTCCCTTAGTTAAATCTCAAGGTCTTTAATTGTTGCTGAATTTGTATTTCTAGATTTTTACCCTCATCAAAAAGTGCGGTCAAATCTGCATTAAATTCTGCCATACGTTTTTCAAATTCCTCAATAGAAATATCTACATAATCAATTTTCACATCAAAATACTGACCGGCTGAAAAACTATAATTTTTGGCGATAATGTCGTCATAAGATACAACTACAGAAAAATCTTCTTCCGCTTTTTTCTGGTTAAATACATCCACAATACGTTGCTCTTCCTCTTTGGATAATACTGTTTTCTGATTTTTGCCTTCTTTAATTTTCTCACCTAAATTGCTTGCATCAATCAATACTACATTCTCTTTATTTGCACGATCTAAAAATAGAATCGATACATTCGTCCCAGTAGTGGCAAAAATATTAGAGGGCATAGAAATTACTCCCGCTAACATTTTATTTTCTACCAAATGCTCACGAATTTTTCGATCAATTCCAGATTGTGCAGTGATAAAACCTGTTGGCAAAACGATAGCGGCTTTTCCATTCTCTTTTAATGAATAAATAATATGCTGCAAAAAAAGCTGGTAAATCGCCATACTTTCTTTTTTTGTTTTAGGCACCTTCGGCACCCCAGCAAAAAAGCGAGGTTTGTGAGCTGAAGTACTAAGCACTTCGCGATCTTCACTAAAATCAAGTTTAAATGGTGGATTGGACACAACATACTCAAATCGACGCAATCTCTCACCTTCTTTATGATAAGGATGTGTCATGGTATTACCTTGCACCACATTTGGAATACTCGCCACCAAGTTATTTAAGATTAAATTTAAACGCAGAAGATTGGAGGATTTTTGCGAAATATCTTGCGTAAAAATTGTACATTTATCTTCCCCAATCGCATGAGCAATATTCATTAATAGCGTACCTGAACCCGCAGAAGGATCATAACAGGTCACGTTTTGAATCTTTCCACGTTCAGCTTCCGGTACTAAAATCGCCGCCATAATACGCGCTACGGAATGTGGCGTATAATACTCCGCATATTTACCGCCTGAGTTGGTGTTGTAATCCTTAATGAGATATTCAAAAATCGTGGCATAAAAATCAAATTTTTGATTAAAGATATGCTCAAAACTAAATTCCACCAGCTTATTAATAATAGCGCGACAAAATGCATCGCGTTTAGAAGGATCTGCAATATATTGGCTTAAACGCTCAAACAAATTAATTTTTGCCCCTCCTTCTGTTTTCACTGAGAAGATCGATTCATTTTCTATTGCAATATCAATTAAAGTTTTATCAAAAATCGTAGCAAAATCATCCTGAGTGGATTGACCAAATAATGTGCTGATAAACTGTGATGGTTTCAAAATGGCAGTATCAGCATTTAAACCCATTGTCAGAAATTCAAAATCATCGGCACTTTTTTCAGTTAAAACCCTCTCCCAATTTTCAGCTTCTGCCAATTCCGGATCTCGCTTTTTAATTTCAAATGCAAACTTGTCATTTAAAAATTTATACAAGAACACTTGTGTAATAATTTTAAATTCATTGCCATCATTACCTAATCCATAGTTCGCACAAATGGCCTTTAGGCTATCAATAAGTTCTTTTGTTTTAAGTTGAAAATCTTGTTCTGTCATTTTGTTTCTCAGTTACTAATTAGCGCTGACATATTCATCAACAATCAATTTATTCAATCTCTTAATAGCTTGCACATCTAATGGTAGATGATATTCATCGGTAAGCTTAACAAGCTGTCTCAAACTTTCTTTTTCAAAATAGGTCTGTGCCGTTTGAATTGATTGCCCTTGATTCAATACAAATTGATCATTACTAAATTTAATTTGCTTCAAACCATTCACAAAATCTAACTGACTTGCTTTTAAGCCAAAATCTTTAATGCCCTGTTTAAATACTCGAACAAACTTGGCATCGCCTTCAAATTTAGAAGCTAGGCGGGCATTTTCAGCGTTCATTCGTCGTACCTTAGTCTCAATTTCTTTCAAAATATGAATGTGCTCCTGCATTTCTGCTTGGCTTACCGATTTTACATTACGGCTCTCAAACAAACGCTTTAATTCATCCAACAACAAGACATATTCCGGATCTTTTGGATCAATATTCTGCGCCATTTCTTCACGGGTTTTACGCATTTGAGTTTGCAAGCTATCCACTAATCTCAATTCCGCTTCGCCTTTTTTATGGAAGGTGAAATAAATATTTTCCAAAGCTTCCTTTAGCACACCCTGCATATCGCCATCGTCCATGCGCTCCATTAAATTTATCGCACCTAATCTGTCCATTACTTGTTGATAAAGCAAATTCAATTGCGCAAATGGAAGCCTGCCTAATTGTGATTTATCTGAAATGGCAAGTTGATTATAAAGATTTTTTGCCAGCTCTAACGTTCGTTTTAATTCCAACAGTTTAGGTTTTTCATCAATATCATCAATTTCTTGGCGGAAAATTTCAGCATTCTCAGTAGTAAAAACAGATAACACATTGTTAATAGCTTTAATATCGGCATCAATTTCTTCTTGTGATTTAAACAATTGCGAATAATACTCTGCTTCATCACCCAGTTCCATTTGCAATTCGGCTTGATAGGCTGCATTGGTTTTATCAAATTCTGACTGAATATCTGCAAAATCCACAACATAGCCAAACTCATAATCTTTATAAGTGCGATTCACACGAGTGAGAGCTTGCAATAAATTATGCTCTTTCACCACTCGTCCTAAATAAAGTTTTTTCAAACGTTTAGCATCAAATCCGGTGAGCAGCATATTGTAAACAAAAAGCATATCAATCCTGGCGGCTTTATAATCTTCCACCAAATCTTTACGGTATTGTTTATTGCCTTCATCCGATAAAATCAACGCCGCTGATTTTACTGTTCTTTTGTGTAAGAGTGTGTGCGAAGACCCAGGCTCTGCTGTTTTTCGCCAATCGCCCTCAAAGTGCGGATCATTTTCAGCAAGTTTTTCCCGATAAGCAGACAAATCTTGTTTATATTCGGCGTATTTTTCGTTAAATACAAAACTCATCATACGGGCTTGATCGCTGCTGTCGCAAATCACCATTGCACCTAATGAAGAATCATTTTTCTGTTTTCTGAATTTCTCAAAATCCTGTACAATATAATCCAACATAGGTTCCACAAAACGACGACGGCAAGTAATCGAACGCCCCTTGAAGCTACCTTTCTGAATTTTTAATTCTTCAAGCACCTTGCTTAATTCTGCTTTGTAATTACTTTCAATCTCTTCCTTAATCAATCGCAAAGTATAACCATCGGAAATGGATTGATTGTAATAATATTTGTGAATGTAATCCCCAAAGATTGCTGTTGAACCAATTCGATTTTTCGTCCCACCTAATAACGGCGTACCGGTTAAACCAATATGCACGGCACAAGGATCAGCATTAATTAAACTGGTAAGAAAACGACTGACTTCCATCACTTTATTGCCAAAACTACGATGCGCTTCATCAATGAAAAAGATGCGCTGTACGTTGATGTCATAATCTTTGGTGATGTCTGACACATCTACATTCTGGAATTTTTGAATGTTTACTATGGTAATTTCAGCTTTGCCATCCACACCGCTTAAAGCGGCATTTTCTTTCATGGCTTTGGCAAATTCCTCACGGCTATTTACCGTATTGACTTGTAAATCACGGTTTACAAATTCCCGTTTCGCTTGTTCCAGCAAATCAATTCGATCCACAATAAAATAAAATTTAGGGATCACCTGTTTGGTTTTATAAAAATCCCTCAACACATGAGTGCAATAATAAGCCAAGGCGGTTTTACCGCTGCCTTGAGTATGCCAAATAATACCTTTCTGTTTATCCGCATTTAAGTAACGCATAATCGCTTTTACGGCGAAAAGTTGCGGATAACGCATTATATGCTTTTCCAAACCAGTTGTTTCATCCACATAAACCAAGCCATATTTCAGCAAAAACAACAAGCGATCTTTGCTTAATAATGCAGTGCAAATTCGATGAGTTGGCGTATTGGGATTCAAATTAGTATTAAATTCAGCATCATATTTTAAAGTCGGTTCATTAAAATCCAATAAAATGCGGTTCAAGTCATCTTCTGAAATCTCACTTAATTGCCTATTACGCTCACGGGTTTGCTCACTCAAGACTTCTGTTTCATCTCGGAAATAATTAAATTGTACACCCTTTCTGCCTAACGTGGCATAAAATGCCCCTTGGGTTTTATACGGATCGAACTCAAGATATTCCTGATTATTGGAAAAAATCATCAACTGAATGGCATTAAGATAAGGACTGAATGCGGGCTTTTGGCAACGATATTCCATACGCTCCGCTTCTGCGCTCAAACCTTTTGGGTTATTCGGGCGTTTCACTTCTAAAAACACCAACGGTAAACCGTTAATCAGCAAAGTGATATCCGGTCGAAAATTGTCTCCCTCTTTATCACCACAGGTTAGTTCTTGCACTACGTGAAATTGATTATTCTCAATATTATCGAAATCAATCAAACGAACACCACTCGTTTGCACCAAGCGTTGATAAAAGGCTTTGCCCAAATCTTCATTTTTAAGAGAAATACTCAAATCCCTTAATTCTTGCTCAATCTCAAGTGCAGTGGAATTTGGGTTAATTTTTGCCACTGCCTGTTTAAAAATATCGGTGAAGATATTGGTTTCGATATCCCAGTTATTGTGTTTTAGGGAAAGGAATTGATAACCAAGACGACATAAATGCACTACAGCAGGCACTTGAACACGTGTTTTTTCATTAAAATGAGAAGTCATAAAATATCCTTTTTATTCCACGAAAATTTGCCCATTCATTAGCATTGGGAGAAGAAAATCTCGGAGTTGGGTGAGTTTTTGGGTTTCCTGCCCATAAACAGCTATCTTATTATTTATTGGTTCAACAATATTTTGAAATTTATCTAAAATACTATCTGCAGGATTAATCATAACTAAAGTTTCCAAATCTTTAGGATAAACATGGGGCTGAGCAGATCCTCTAGCTTGTTGATAAATATATTCTTGAATACTTTTTAAAAACTCTAAAGTGATAATTGTGCTAGCTAGGGAATCTCCTCTTATAGCAGTGCAATCACACGCCCAGATTTCCTCTCTCCAAAAATTAACAAAACCAGCATTTGCTCCTGAAGCACTAACCGTAATTGTAAATGAATCATAGTTACTTTGATCATGAAAATAAGAAAAACTAACACCAGCCGAAACAACTTTAATATTACCCTTCAAATTAGCTGTTTTTTCAGTAATTAAAACGCCTTTCTTAATTGAGACAAATTTTCCTAACTCTATACTTTCCCACCTCTTCGGTACTTCCCTTTTCAACACCTCACACCAAACCATTTCACCACCAGAGGATTTATAAGGTTTACCATTTTCATCAGGGAAATCAAATTGCACAAACCAATAATCATAAAGCTGCTTCGCCATCGATTCGAGCTTTTGGTTGATTTGTTGGTTTAGGGAGATTTTTCGATCGAGGGTGGAAAGAATATTGGCGATTTTTTGTTGTTCAATGAAATCTCGATAGGCTTTTATTTTTAAAGGGTGGAGATGATTACGGTTCATTGTAGGAACGCCCGAACCTGATTTTCTATTTCCTAAATCTAAATACTTTAAAAGATAGTAAATATACTCAACGTCATTCCCTTTGAAATCTTTTACAAAAAGAGCCGTGTTGTGCGGAAAAAAGTTTTTTCGTAGCAAATGAGGAATGCCCACCGTCCCACTTCGACCAATCGTAATTCCGGGTGCTTCAACTTTATATTCATTATGATAACCCAAAATACCATTTGAAGATTGAACAGGATATTCTCCCTCTATAAATTCGGAACGAGGCAAATCATATCCACGTTGAAATTCAATTAAATCGCCTAACTGACAAGATACTAATTTTTTCATTAAAAACATCTCTCAAACTCACCGCACTTTCACTAAAATACGATATTATTCAGCAAATGCACAAAATCGTAATTTCAATGAGTAAGGATACACTGCGTGTGTCCCTACAAAATTGTGCAACTGCGACATAATGCCGCAAAAACCTGCAAATTCTACCAATTACATTTCACCTTGCAAAATCATATTTTGCACAGACGCCCTTTGCCACCGTTCCCCCTCTTTCGGCATTGCCTTCACATCAAATTTCTCGCCGTGGAATTCAAATTCTAATCTTGCGGCGTGCAAATAAGTGCGGTCACAAAAAACAACGTTTTTTGAACGTTGGCTTTGCCAACGTCCTCGTGAGAGGTGAACAAACGAGTGATCGAGTTTGTGAATAATTTCAGCCGTGTTTTTGCCATAGAGATCATCACCTAAAATCGGGCTGCCAAGGCTTTTCATGGCGACACGCAATTGGTGGGTTTTGCCGGTTTAGGGTTTGAGGAAAAACAGGCGTAAATTCGGTTCGCAGCTGACGCTTTCGAATCGGGTAATCGCCGGATTTTCTTTGCTTTGGCAAAGTTTCCACGCACCGTTACGGGCCTTTTTCATATCACCGATAATCAAACCTTGTTTCTTTTTTGGCTTTTGATAGCTTAATGCGAGATAGGTTTTCTGAATTTTATGCTCGGCAAAAAGTCGTGAAAATTCAGCCGCACTTTCTGTATTTAAGGCAAGAATTAATAGCCCTGATGTAATTTTATCCAGTCGATGTACCAGCCAAACTTGCGGTACGCCTAATTGTTCGGCAAGCAACGTGGTTAGACCAACGTCTGAGCGGTCTTTATGCACGCTAATGCCACAAGGCTTGTAAATGATGATAAAATCCGAATGTTGTAAAAGAATATCAAGTTTCATAAGTGCGGTTAAAATCTCATGAGTTTTGAACATATTATACTGGTTTATGTCGTCCCGATAATAGTTTGGGTATCGGTAATTTCTGTTACCTTGCGTTTGCTCATAAAAAAACAAGCGGTTTCCGCCACCCTTTCTTGGTTAATGATTATTTATTTAGTTCCGGTTATCGGTGTCATTGCCTATTTAGTTTTTGGCGAGATAAAATTGGGTACAAAACGTGCCAACGCATTCAAGAAATTACACCCCAAATACAGTGAGTGGTTGACACATTTGTCACAACAATCCTCGCTTGTCAGTGTGCCAAAAAATCTACAATATCGACCGCTCTTTGATCTGAATTATCAACGCCTCGGTATTCCTTGTATTAAAGGGAATGAATTGCATATTTTAGACAACCCCGAAAGCATTATTCACAGCATTATCAAAGATATTCAACAAGCACAATATTCCATCAATATGGTGTTTTATATTTGGTCGAACAAAGGCATGGTAGAAGAAGTCAGCCAAGCCTTGTGGGATGCCAAACAGCGTGGCGTGGAAATTCGGATTTTATTGGATTCAGTGGGTAGCCGTCCTTTTCTAAAAAGCAAAGTATGTCGGGAGCTACGCAAACAGGGAATCGAAATTGTCGAAACCCTTTATGTCAATCTATTTCGGATGTTTTTTAGTCGGATTGATTTACGCCAACATCGAAAAATCATTGTCATTGACAATCAAATTTCCTACACCGGCAGTATGAATATGGTAGATCCGGCTTTTTTCAAACAAAATAGTAAAGTGGGAAATTGGGTGGATATTATGGTGCGGGTAAACGGCGCAGCTTCTGCCGTATTAAACAGTCTGCACGCTTGGGATTGGGAAATTGAAACCGGCGTTGAATTGCCGTTATCTTTACCCCACTGTCCGCTTGTGCCTATTGATGATTATGATACGCACTCTGTTCAGGTTATCGCCACAGGGCCTGCATTTCCGGACGATCTGGCACCACAAACTTTAGCCTTAGCAATTTATGCCGCCAGAGAAAGCATTGTCATCACCTCGCCCTATTTTGTACCAAGCCACAGTATTGCCGAAGCGCTACGCATTGCTGCCTTACGGGGCGTAGAGGTTTCAATTATTCTGCCAAAGAAAAATGATTCCCTTATGGTGGGATGGGCAAGCCGTATCTTTTTTGACGATCTCCTTGCTGCCGGCGTGAAAATCTATGAATTTAAAGCTGGTTTACTCCACACGAAAAGCGTTCTTATTGATAACCGGCTCACCTTAGTCGGGACAATGAACATGGATTTACGCAGTTTCTTCTTAAATTTCGAACTCGCTCTTGCCGTAGAAGATCTCACTTTTGCCAATGAAGTCTCCATTCTACATGAGAGCTATATTGCCAATTCAGACCGTCTAGACAGCGAAAAATGGCTCTCCCGACCGATTTACAATCGTATTATTGAACGCTTGTTCTTTTTGTTTAGTCCGTTGCTGTAATCTTCCTCATTAAGTTTTAAATAAAAAGAATGAGAGTAAAACAGGTTAACATTAGCTAGCCACACTAATTTTGTTTTTAAAATCCTAACACTATTTTTCCATATCTTTAAACATTGCAGGCGTAACACCCGTTTCTTTTTTAAAGACTTTGCTAAAATGAGTCAGATCAGTAAAACTAAGTTGTTCTGCAATTATCGCTATGGATAGTTCACTATGACATAATAGGCGTTTGGCTTCTAAAATACGGCGTTGTGTAATCAATGTCTTAGCATTCGTTTTACGTGCAACTTGGCAAGCACGATTTAAGCTTTTTTCACTACATACCAATTGTTCTGCATAAAATTTTACTTGATGAGCATACTGAAAATGCTGTTCAAGTAAATCTTGGAATTCATAAAATCGGTGAGAAAGTCGCGAATTATTATGGTTTTGCTGTAAATTTGTAGCGATATGGTCTAAACGGGCAATCAAAGCATAAAGCTGATAGCGTAGTAATTGAAATATGCTTTGTGCATCAGATATGCGGCTATCTTGTTGCATCTGCTGCATTTGATAAAATAACGCTGAGCTTTCTCCTTCATTTAAATAAAGTACATCAGGTAGTCGATTAAAATTCAGTGTACTTTTGCCGGACGGTAACACTTCGGAACGAAATAGCAACATCATTCCGTCCCAGTTCCTTTCATGACCGAATTGATGAGTTTGTCCCGAACGCACCAAAACAAGACTATTTTTTTGTACTTTAATTGGCTTACCATCAAGCCATTGAGTAGTGCTGCCTTCCGTGACCAAAATTAACATTTCACAGCGATAACGATAGGCTCTGATTAGATTTTTATCACTACTACGATTCATCATATCCGAAGCAGAGAATAATTCTATCGCATATTGACTGGGATCGGCAGGCCGAAAATGTAACTCCGAAATAGGATCAATTAATTTCATCAGATGTCCTTTTTGTCCCAAATATACCATAAAAATACCGTTTTCCTACCTACTGTTTATGACACTCTAACTTTATAATGCTCTCCATTCATCAAACAATATTAAGGAGTAAAAATGAGTGAATTTGGCTATACCGATGAACAAAAAATGTTAGCAGAAGAAATAATTCAATTAGAAATTAATGCATTAAACAGATGGTTTGACGGTGATGTTTCCGGCTATCGTAAGATTTGGTCAAAAACAAATTTCAGTTATTTTGATATTGCCAAGCCATTACGTATTGATAGCTATGGTGAAATTGAACCATTTTTAGATGATCTGGAAGGTAAACTATTTGCTGAAAATTATGATTTCGTCAATCCGCGTGTTCAATTCAGCAACGATAATCAAACAGGTATTTTGACTTATCAACTTCATGCCAAAACAAATTTAATTGACACACACTATAACTGTATCGAAGTTTTCCAGAAAGAAAACGGAAAATGGCAGGTTATCCATTCCTGTTGGGCAGCAATTCGTCCGATGGACTGGGATTACAGCACTATCAAAGCTGCAGCACTATCTTTTTAAGAATGACAAATAAGTGTGGAATCAGCTCGCATTGTTTTTATTTAAGGAAAAAATGAACATATCAATACGCTTAAGTAAAATAGAGCAACGTTACTCTATACAACCGGAATATTTATGGAAAACATTCCCTGATTATGCTGTATTTCGCCATCAAGACAGCCGTAAGTGGTTTGCGGTTTTAATGAAAATAGAGGCAAGTAAAATCGGCATAGACGGTAAGGGAAAAATTACAATAATTAATGTAAAAGCGAAACCTGAAGAGCTCAGTTCGCTCAGAATGATAAAAGGCGTTTATCCATTCTATCATATGAATAAAGAGCACTGGTTAAGCCTAAATCTTGCAGAAATAGATGAAATGTTATTATTTGAATTGTTGGATGAGAGTTTTGCTTTAACGTCTAAAAAATTGAAAGAGAAATAATTACAATGAATTCGTTTGTTGCTATTGACTTTGAGACAGCTAATCGGAATCTAAGTAGCGTATGCAGTATTGGTTTGGTATTTGTAGAAAATAGGCAAATCGTCGATACTTATTATCGGCTTATTCAACCCACACCTAATTTTTATAGCCGTTTTAACACACAAATTCACGGGCTAACCAAAGCGGATACGGATATTGCCCCACCATTTCCACAAATTTGGACGGAAATCCGCCCCAATTTAGCCGGGAAGGCACTGGTGGCACACAATAGTCTTTTTGACGAGAATTGTCTAAAAGCAGTGTTACAGTCATACCACTTACCGCTACACGACAACCCTTTTTTCTGTACTTGTCGTCAAGCCCGTAAAATGTTTCCGCAATTACCTAACCATAAGCTGAATACTGTCACTCGGTATCTTGGTTTTAACTTAACACACCACCATCACGCTTTAGCAGATGCTGAAGCTTGTGCATACATTGCTTTAAGGATCTTTTGTTAGGTTTTTATGTCTGTTATCTGGAATTTATGGCACGGCTGCCTAAAAGTAAGCGAAGGCTGTGCAAACTGTTATGTGTATCGCTCTGATGAAAAATTTGGACGAGATAGCCGCCAAGTATATAAAACGAAGGATTTCAATTTGCCTGTTCGAAAAATGCGAGGCGGTGGTAATAAAATTCCCTCCGGCACATTGGTTTATACTTGTTTTACCTCTGACTTTTTTGTTCAAGAAGCAGACCCTTGGCGAGAGGCTGCATGGGCAATGATACGTTATCGCAAAGATTTAACCTTTTTTCTCACAACAAAACGAGTTGAACGTATTGACGAAAATCTGCCGGAAGACTGGGGAAACGGTTATGAAAACGTTACTATTTGTTGCACGGTAGAAAGTCAAAAAGAAGCCGAACGACGCTTACCAACCTATATTTGCTTGCCGTTGAAACATAAAACCTTAATCTGCGAACCTCTACTGACTCCCATTGATTTATCACCCTATTTAACCGGTGAAATTGAACACATTATCGTTGGTGGTGAATCGGGGGAAAATGCCCGCCCTTGCAATTATGATTGGGTACTTGCTATTCGAGCTGCTTGCTCTGCCCGACAAGTATCATTTACCTTCAAGCAAACAGGCGCTAATTTTATTAAAAACGGTAAACGCTACCGGATTCCCCGTAAAATTCAACAATCTCAAGCCAAAAAGGCTGGTATCGATTTACGTTATTAGATAACCGTGTTTCATCACTATAAAACATAAAGAGCGGTCATTTTTATTCAAAATTTAAAATTTTGCTAAAACCGCTCACTCTTACTTTACCAAGATCTTTTTTATTTCTTCTTTAGCGTTTAGCGCCAGCCCCTAAAGTTGAAATAAGAATAATTTCCATATAGAATAAAACCAATTTTGTTGTTTGTTCTCGGGTAATTTGTGTTTCAACTTCAGCAAGTTTCATTTTCTATTCCCCAGCGTACCTTACTCCACCCCACAAGCCTTTCTTTTGAAAGCGGTAAGGTTTATGGGCTAATTGGGCATAACGGTTCCGGTAAATCAACATTAATCAAACTCATGGCACGACAACAATCCCTCTCAAGTGGTGATATTTTGTTAAATAATCGCTCCATTCAGCATTGGAATAATCGGGATTTTGCTAAATATGTCGCTTATTTACCACAATATTTGCCACAAGCCACTAATATGACAGCAAAAGAACTGATTGCTATGGGGCGTTATGCTTGGAATGGGTTGTTTGGACGTGAAACGGAGGCGGATAGACAAGCTGTCACCAAAGCGTTGCAACTGACCCACACCGAAAAATTTGCCGATCAATGGGTTGATACCCTTTCCGGTGGGGAACGTTCGAGAATTTGGCTTGCCATGTTATTGGCACAAGAAAGCCGGTTTTTATTACTTGACGAACCTTTAGCCGCCTTAGATATCGCTCATCAGGTCGAAGTGATGCAACTGATTCACCAACTGACCCGTGAATTGAACCTCGGCGTAATCATTGTCATTCATGACATCAACCTTGCCGCCCGTTTCTGTGATCATTTAGTCGCATTGCACAGTGGAAAATTATTAGCACAAGGCAATGCCCACCACATTGTTAATCCCGCCTCATTACAACAAATTTACGGCATTGAACTCAATGTGATCGAACACCCTGAAACCCATCGTCCTGTGAGTTTCTATTAATATGTCGAACTTCATCAAAAAAACGCTCACTATTCTGACCGCTCTTTTCGGTAACTTCCAAGTATCAGCCGGAGAACCTCAAGCAGGTTACGCTACCGTGGATTGGTCGGTGGCGGAAACATTAATTGCGCTAGGCGAACCACCGCTTGCGGTGGGCGATGTGAAAAGCTATCAAACTTGGGTGATAGAACCCAAATTGCCTAAAAACACGATTGATTTAGGTGTACGTTTACAGCCTAATGTTGAACTTATTTCAAGCTTGTCACATTCCTTAAATGCACAACCGCTAACTTTTATTCATAGTCATTTTTATGCGGTGTTAAATGATAAATTATCCGCTTACGGAAAAGTCTATAACGTGGAATTTTACAAGGAAGGAAATGCGTGGAATAACATTGTGTCGGCGACCCAAGAAATAGGCAAAATCATTGGCAAACCACAAGCCGTACAAACCCTACTTGAAAACTATGAGAAAAAAATTACCGAATATCGACCGCACTTAACGCCTTTTACTCATCGCCCGGTGGCTTTGGTGCAGTTTATTGATACACGTCATTTGCGCATTTATGGTGAAAATAGTCTGCTCGGTGCAGTAATTCAACAACTTGGCTTTCAAAACGCCTATTCACGAGAAGTGAATTATTGGGGCTTCCAAAATATCGAGATTACCGAACTGGCAAAATTGCCAAAAAATACAAAGTTTGTGGTGATCAAACCTTATCCGAATAATATCGCCTCGGCACTCACGCATAATACCTTATGGCAGCATTTACCGATGGCGAAAGAACCCTTGATTTTACCGGCTGTGTGGACATTTGGTGCCTTACCTTCTGCAGAACGCTTTATCACGATTTTTGCCAATGGCTTATTACAGGGCGGTGAAACATGGTAAATCGCGGTTTGGCTTTAACGCAGGTGTTAATCGGCATTTTCATTGTACTTACCGCTTTCTTATTGAGTGTGCAACTTCCTATTGGGCTTCGTGTTTTTGATCTTTTTCGTTTTACCGATAATCTTGATTTATTGTTAATACAAAGCTATACCCTTCCACGCATTGCCATTGCCCTACTTGCCGGAGGAAGCCTCGCCTTTGCCAGTCTCTTATTACAACAAGTAATGGGAAATCCACTCGCCTCAGACAGCACGCTTGGCATTAACAGCGGCGCACAATTCAGCCTATTTTTAGTCGCTATTTTTGCGCCGACCTTACTGGAATACGGTTCAAGCTTTATTGCTCTCGTCGGTGCGGCGCTAAGTTTATTACTGGTGATGACCCTTGCCATGCGCAAAACGATGTCACCGTTATTATTGATTTTAGCCGGGCTTGTGGTGAACCTATATTTTGGATCTTTCACCGGTATGATGATGTTGTTCTACCCTGAAGAATCACGCGGTTTGGCACAATGGGGGGCCGGCTCATTAGTACAAGAAAGTTGGCGTGACAGCCAATTATTATTGGTGCAAAGTGCGGTGAGTTTTGTCCTAATTTTTGCGTTACGCCGCCCACTCACTATTCTTGCTTTAAATGACAGTAACGCTAAAAGCCTTGGCGTACCGGTAGGAAAGCTCCGCCTTATCGGCGTAGCAGTGAGTGCTTATCTAATCGCTTCCGTTGTCAGTGCGGTGGGCATGATCGGTTTTGTGGGATTATCCGCCTCCACCATCGTACGACAACTGGAAATTCGCACCTTAACTTGGCAATTAATCTCAGCCTTTATCATCGGCGCATTGCTATTGGCGATCACCGATTTAGTCTTACAAATCATCAATTTCTACTATCAAATCAGCCTACCGACAGGTGCGGTCACCGCGTTGCTTGGCACACCGTTATTACTTTGGTTGATGTTCCGCACACTACCTCATAGCGGACATTTAACAGATTCTGTCCCTCAAAAACTTCGCCAATATCAACCGCACTTTACCCGCTTTATTATTGCCTTATTTGCGGTGAGTTTGCTTGTTGCGCTTTGTCTCGGCAAAGATGCATTCCATTCACAATGGAAATTCATCATTCCCGATAATGCCTTTGATTGGGAGATTCTTGCCTTACGTTATCCACGCGTATTGATCGCCATTTGTGCCGGAATTTTGCTTTCCGTGGCAGGTGTATTATTACAACGTTTAACCTTAAACCCGATGGCAAGCCCTGAATTACTCGGCGTATCATCAGGCGCAAGCATGGGGATTCTAGTCTTACTCTTTATTTTTTCCGCACAAGAAACGATTTGGTTTTGGCTTGCCGGTATCAGCGGTGCCTTTATTGCATTAATGATTCTAGCCACCATCAACCAACGCAATGGGATGTTGCCGGAAAAAGTATTACTAACAGGAATCAGCCTCTCCGCACTATTCGACACGCTGCAACGTCTTGCCATTGCCAGTGGCGATCCGCGCGCAAATCAACTCATCAGCTGGACTTCGGGTTCTACACAAAATACCGATCCGAATCTTGCTATACCGTTTATTTCATTAACATTAGTACTATTGACGATTAGTTTGATTTTTAGCCGTTGGTTGGATTTATTATCACTTCAAACTCCGATGGCACAAGCCCTTGGTCTGAACATCAAACGCACTCGCAGGATACTGATTATTTTTAGTGCGGTTTTGACCGCACTTGCCACACTAATGATCGGTCCATTGAGCTTTATCGGCTTACTTGTGCCACACTTAACCCATTTTTTAGGCGTGTACAAAGCACGCGCGCAACTATTACTTTCCGCCGTTCTCGGCAGTACCATTATGCTGATTGCAGATTGGATCGGACGACAAATTTTATTTCCTTATGAAATTCCCGCGGGGTTGGTTGCAACCTTAGTGGGCGGAACTTATTTCTTACTGATGATGCGAAAAGTGTAGCAACGGTATTTCCACTAAAAAGTAAAAATACCCTTGCTAATATTTTATTAACCTCAACCTTAAATTAGGAACAAAGAATGAAAAAAATCTTTATATATAGCACACTGGCAAGTGCGGTCATTTTTGCGATGAATTCTGCCTATGCCGACGAGCAAAAAGTGGAAGAATTGGATGTTATTGAAATCAGCTCCGATGCTTCACAAGAAGGTTTGGCAAAAGAATTTTCAGGCGGTCAAGTCGCCTCAGGTACCCGCGTAGGAATTTTAGGCAATAAAGCTAATTTAGAAAATCCCTTCGCTACCACAGGCTACACCAATAAATTTATTCAAGACAAGCAAGCGCGTAGCGTCGCAGATGTGTTGAAAAACGATCCCAATATACGTGTTGCCCGTGGTTTTGGGAACTTCCAAGAAAGCTATTTTATGCGTGGTTTTATTACTAACTCCGACGATATTTTATATAACGGCTTATACGGTTTATTACCGCGCCAATATATTGCTTCCGAAATGTTTGAACGCGTAGAAGTTCAACGGGGCGCTTCCGCTTTCTTAAATGGTGCGGCTCCGAGCGGTGGTTCGATTGGTGGTACCATTGCTTTAATGCCAAAAAGAGCCCCATCGGAAGATCTCAATCGTTTAAACATCGGTATTTCAAGCAATGAACGTACTAATGTGGGTGCAGATGTTTCTCGTCGTTTTGGCGATAGCAAAGAATTTGGTGTGCGTTTAAATGCTGCACATACAGAAGGTGAAAGTGCCATTGATAACGATAAAGCACGCAATACCGTATTCCATTTAGGATTAGACTGGAAAGGTGAAAAAGCACGGATTTCCGCCGATCTAGGCTATCAAAAAAATCATCTAAGCAGCCCTCGCCCAAGTGTGACTTTAGCCGGCACAGTCACCGAAGTACCTTCTGCGCCAAAAGCAACAAGCAACTGGGGACAACACTGGACTTATTCGGAAGAACGTGATGTTTTCGGTACATTACGTGCAGAATATGATTTCTTACCTAACTTCACCGGTTATGCCGCTTACGGTTTCCACGATGGTAAAGAAAGCAATGTACTCGCCAACTTAACGGTTCGTGACAACAATGGGAATGGCACAGAATACCGTTTTGATAATACTCGTCGTAATATTATTCACACCGGTGAAGTAGGTTTAAAAGGCAACTTTGAAACCGCTTCGGTAGGTCATGAGTGGACATTAAACATAAACCGCTATCAGGAAAAACGTAAAAATGCTTATGTGATGGACTGGCAAAATGCTTTTGCCACTAATATTTATTCGCCGATTTACCTTGATGGTATCGCTTACTCACCAAATGCATTACGAGGCAATGATCTAGGTTCACCGGCATTAACGAATCGCGTAGTGCTTACCAGCGTAGCATTAGCGGACACCTTATCTTTCTTAGATAAAACGTTACAAGTGACATTAGGCGCTCGCTGGCAACAACTTTCCACCAAAGACTTTGCTTATAATACCGGCGTACAATCGGCAAGCTATAAAGAAGCAAGAATTACGCCAAGTATGGGCATTGTTTATCGCTTTACGCCGGAACTTTCCGTTTATGGAAACTATATTGAAAACTTAGCACAAGGTGGTTCTGCGCCAAGCCCAGCAATCAACCAAGGCGAAACGCTTAAACCTTATGTATCCAAACAAAAAGAAATCGGTGTGAAATATGAATCGCAAAACGGATTCGGCGCAAGCCTCGCACTCTTCAGCACAGAAAAACCACGTGGCTATTTAGGAGCCAATAATTTCTATACGACTAAAGGCAAAGATCGCCATAATGGCGCGGAAATTAATATATATGGTCAAGTTGCGCAAAACATACGTTTACTTGGTGGAGTTACCCTCCTACAAGCTAAACAACGTGACACCGGCTCATCAACAACTGAGGGTAAATACACCATTGGCGTGCCGAAATTCCAAGGTAATTTAGGGCTTGAATATGATGTCAAAGCAATTGACGGCTTAACCCTTGAGTCCCGTCTCACCTATACCGCCTCAAGCTATGCAAATGCGCAAAACACGTTGAAAGTAAAAGGTTGGACACGTGTGGATGTGGGCGCACGTTATATTGCTATAATTGGCAATACTCCGGTAACTTTACGCGCGCGTTTGGATAACCTCACCAACAAAAAATACTGGGAATCAGTCGGTGGCTATCCGAATTACGGATACTTAGTTTCAGGTGCACCACGTACTTTATCAGTGAGTGCCACGATTGATTTTTAATTAAAAACAAAAATGCGCGTTATCTTGTCAAATAACGCGCATTTTCTTTCTCACAGCAATTCCTTTTCCTTCACTTTCTTACTCAATACCACTTCTTTTATTGTGGTTAAAAGCTCTTTTTGAATATGAGATAACTTAGGTTTTTCAGCAGATTGAAATGCAAGCGGGCGACAAAACTCCATCGCTTTAATTCCTAAACGGGCAGTGAGCAAACCTACCCCGATACCTTGTGCCGCACGGGCGGAAAGTTTCGCCGTAATATCTTGCGAAAGCCAATCCATACCTACCTCTTGCACCAGTTCGGTGACACCGGCAAAGGCAATATTGATTAACACCATACGCAATAAACGAATACGGGCAAGATAGCCAAGTTCAATACCATAAATGCCTGCAATTTTGTTGATTAATCGAAGATTTCGCCAAGCAACAAAGAACATATCCACTAACGAAAGCGGACTAATCGCCACCACTACGGCAGATTCCGCCGCCATTTTGCTAATCAATTTTTTCGCTTTGTTATCAAAAGGTTTCAATACGTTTTGACTAAATAATTGTGCCACCTCTTGTGCGGAATAAGCGTCATTCAAGCTGCTGTGCCATTGAACAATAGCTGGCGATTGCTCATCTAATTGCAGACCTTTTGCCATTTCTAAGCAAAGTTTTTTACCTTGTTCACCATCAGCTGCAAAAACATCCGCGTTTTTGACCACACTTTTCTGCCAGAGTAACCGACTTTGTTGCTGTAATTTTTCACGTTTTTTCAGATAGACTAAACGCCGCCATTCCCCCACAATCTCTTTCACACCAAACAGCACCACAACCAAACTGACAAGGGAAAAGACGAAATAAATCCATTGTTGATTTTGAAAACTTGTTAAAATCCACTGTACCGATTGAGCGACAATTGCCACACCAAATAAAAGTGCGGTCAATTTCAACAGCCTTTTCCAACCTTTTGATTTTGGTTTCATTGCCTGATTAAATTGTTCGTCAAGCCATTCCCCTTCTAAAGGTTCATCTTCAATGGTTTCCACATCAGTAAATTCTTGTTTTGACTGGAAACTTTCTGCTAAAGGTTCATCATATTGGTTGAAAATTTGCTTTTCCATTATAAAATACGTCCTATTTCTTATTCTTGGTCATCATATTGAGACATGACGATGACACTCACATTCACCATAAATATCCACATGACAATACAAACTAAAATTTCATTCCCAACTTACGTCCAAATGTATCCCTATTCAAAAGACCGCCCATTAGCAAAACAATTACGTGAAAGACTTCGCTATTATGCCTATACATTAATGTTCCGCAAACAATGTCATCAACTCATTGAATTTCTCAATAAAAATACACAATGGCAACCACTTTTTAAGCAAGATTATTATCGTTTTAATCCGCTTTTAACCACTTATTGCGATAAACGTTTTTCCGCGCCGCAACGTTTTAGTGCAATCACACAGCATTTACAACTTGCCGAAGAAAAATGGGGCTTGCCGTTCTGCTCTGCCTTACTTAAGGAGCAAGTTGTTTTGTTGAGCCAATTAACTGACGATCTTTCTCTCAATTTAAGTTTAAACTTTATCGATCCTTTTGAAGGTTATTTTGCCCTGAATATTCGCAATAAAAATGATGAACGCATCTATGATGCCTCATTTACTTTTTTATCACCAAATCAATTGCTGATTGCCTCTATGCAGGGCCCTCGCCATGGAAATTCACAGGAATTAATCAAACAAGCCACGAAAGATTTACAGGGTATTCGCCCAATGTTTATGTTGATGCATGCATTCCGTGAGTTGGCGAAACATTGGCAATGTGATTTGGTCGGTATTCCACATAAATTTCAAGGTAAATATCGCCTCTCCGCACGAAGTAAAATCTTGTTTAACTACGATGAATTTTGGCAAGAAAACCAAGGCATTTATCAAGATCGTTATTGGCAACTCCCCCTTAATATTGAACGCAAACCCTTAGAAGACATTGCCAGTAAAAAACGCTCAATGTATCGTAAACGTTACGAAATGCTGGATCGACTGACCTCTGAGATTGCAATCCATTTTAGCTAACCTAATCAAACCGATCCCCTAGCAAAAATTGTAACACGGCATCCATGCGCAAATGGGGGATCGCCTCACCTTGTTCAAGGGGTTGCGGATCAAAACTGTCAAAGTCAAACAGCACCGGTTTTCCTTCCTTTTCCGTCAAGTGCGGTTGATTTTGCCAAAATTCTTGGCTTGGTAATTTGCTCGGCACACTGCCCGGATAAAGGGTAATCCATCGCTTATCTTTGCTCCGAACGCCTTGAACCGCTTTCATCTGTTTACCGTTTTGATTGACGATCACTTGTTTCGTTGCACGAATTGCGGCAATTGCCGTGTATTCCGTTTCGATGCCTTCAAATTCCACATGGCGACCGCCTTCTTGAACCAATTGCCGCATTAGGCTCACTAAATTCGGCATTTGGTCAGTGGTAATATGATCCGCCTTCGTCGCAATAAACATCAATTTATCAATCCGTGGAGAAAATAAACGGTTCAGAAAATGCCGTTTACCATAATGAAAATTTTTGAATAACTGATTTAACCCCGTCTGCATCTCTAAAAAAGCTTGTCGGCTATGATTCAGCGGTGTTAAGCAATCCGCCAGAATCACTTGGCGGTCAAATGTCGAAAAATAATTTTCATAAAACCCTTTCACAATACGATTGCGATAATAATCATAGCGTTTATTCAATACGGCAAAATAGCTATTTGGTTTTGCCTCTTTTTTAAGGCTTCTCCATTGCTCTTGTGTAAGATGCAATAAAGGGAAAAACTGCAATACCGGTGCGCCTTCCAGCTCCCCCGCTAAAACAAACCGTCCCGGCTGAATAAATTGCATCCCCTGTGCTTTACATTGATGAAGATACGCCGTGTAAATGTTTGCCAGTTTTGCTAAAACATCTTCATTAACGACCGCACTTAAATCTAATTTTTTTATCTCATCCAACCAAGGTTGGGCAAGCTCCGCCCGCATTCCTTGATGAATTTGCTTTTGTTCTAAGGACCATTGTTCAAAATCCAAATGCAACAAAGGCAAATCAAGTAGCCACTCACCCGGATAATCAAAAATATCTAAATACAATGTTCCCCGTTCTTTCACATGGCGAAGTAAACCGGTTTGACGCTGAAAACGAATAGCAAGGCGTGTTTCACTCACCCCTCGTGTCGATTGACACCATTGTGGCGGTTGTTGAGAAAGTGCATTAAGATTCGCTTCGTAATCAAAACGAGGCACACTCAAATCTTGTTGCGGAACACGCTTGACGGCAATAATTGTGCCGTTCCCCGCTGCTTCAAATAATGGCAAGTGATTCCTTGAGGTTTGATTAACGGATAACAGTTGATTAATAAGACTGGTAATGAAAGCCGTTTTACCACTGCGACTTAACCCGGTTACCGCAAGGCGTAAAGTGCGGTCAAATCCGCGATTAATTAGTTGGTTGATTTCTTTTGGGAATATGTTAAACATTCAATAGCCTAGCCATTTTTACCAATATATCTTACAATTTGCGACATAATTTACCATAACGCACACACTATGTTACGCCGAAATCTGACATTTTTTTGCTTCTTGCTAAATATGGGCTTGTTTATACAAGTTCAAGCTGCACCGCGTGTGCCGGAAAGTTTAACAGAAAACGGGTTAATTTATTGCACCAATGTATCGGGTTTTTCTTTCAATCCGCAAACGGCAGATGCCGGTACCAGTATGAATGTAGTGACAGAACAAATTTATAATAAGCTGTTTGAAATCAAAAATCACAGTGCAACCGTTACCCCCTCTTTAGCGGTATCTTATTCCACTTCATCCGATGGTAAGGCGATTTTAATTAATCTCCGTAAAGGGGTAAAATTTCACCATACGCCATGGTTTACGCCAACCCGTGATTTTAATGCAGAAGACGTGGTATTTTCCATCAACCGTGTACTCGGGCATGACACCTATTTGCCCATTTTAGATCAAGAGGATCCTGAGCATGATAAAAATCCACAGTACCGAATATTTCATGAACAGGCGAAAAAAGTACGCTTTCCTTATTTTGATAGCATAAAATTAAACCAAAAAATAAAATCCATTACTGCGATCAATCCTTACCAAGTAAAAATTGAACTATTTGAGCCGGATTCCTCTATCTTGTCGCATCTTGCCAGCCAATATGCGATTATTTTCTCGCAAGAATATGCCTATCAATTAAATGCAGACAATAATCTCGCACAATTGGATACCCACCCTGTCGGCACAGGACCTTATCAGGTTAAAAACTATGTGTATAATCAATATGTTAGACTATTACGCAATGATAATTATTGGAACAAGGATGCCAAAATTAAACATATTTTGGTTGATTTATCCACCGAACGAACCAGTCGGCTTATCAAATTTTTCAACAATGAATGCCAAATTGCCGCTTATCCGGAAGTGAGTCAATTAGGCTTGTTACACGGTAATGACGAACGTTATTATTTACAATCGACAGATGGAATGAATCTTTCCTATCTTGCGTTTAATTTTAATAAACCCCTTATGCAAAATGAGCAAATTCGCCAAGCGATTTCTCAAAGTATTAACCGAGCACGCATTGTACGCAATATTTATCACAACACGGCTACCGTGGCGAATAATATCATCCCGAATATTTCTTGGGCATCAACTGTAAATACACCGGAATTTGAGTTTGATTATTCCCCCAAACAGGCGAAAAATAGCCTATCCGGCAAAAATCTTCATCTCAATATGTGGGTATTAAATGAAGAACAGGTGTACAATCCCTCCCCATTAAAAACGGCGGAACTAATTAAATGGGATTTGGCTCAAGCCGGTGTAGAGGTAAAAGTGCGGTCGGTGACTCGAGTATTTTTACTTGATCAACTCGCTAAGAAAACCGAGGATTACGATATGATCCTTACAGGTTGGCTTACCGAAAATTTAGATCCCGATGGTTTTATGCGCCCGCTTTTGAGCTGCGATACCAAAGATGACATCACAAATTTGTCCAATTGGTGCAATCCTAAATTTAATCAGTTTATGGATAATGCGCTTTCCAATACAAGATTACAAGAACGCGCTAGAAACTATAATCTTGCCCAAGATTTAGTGCTAAGAGAATTACCGATTGTGCCCATTGCCAGCGCTAAACGCTTTTTAGTGGCAAACAGAAAAGTGAAAGGCGTGCAAATGAGTCCTTTCGGTAGTATGCATTTTTCGACACTCTATTTTGAGAAGGAGAAAAAATAATGTTGTGGTCAGCGCTACGCCATCTCCTTTGGGTCTGCTTATTATTGTTTATTTTAACTTTACTTAGCTTTGCTATTTTAATGCGTGATCCGCTTAATTCAGCCCTTATCACAAATGGCATTTATAGTGCTTATTTTCACTATCTTAGCGCCCTGTTACAGGGAGATTTTGGTATTACCTACAACGGCGGGCAATCTTTAAAATCACTGATTTTTACCGTATTACCCCCCACATTAGAACTCTGTTTTAGTGCGCTTTTACTTGCCTTTATTTTAAGTATTCCTCTTGGGATTCTAAGTGCGGTTAATAATCAGGGTGTTTTTTCAAAGAGCTTACAAAACCTCTCTTATATGGGATTATCTATCCCTGTTTTTTGGCTCGCACCGATCCTACTTTATGCGGCAGCAATTTACGGTTGGGAAATCTCCGCCACCGGACAATATAATTTGCTCTATGAAATCGAACCGATTACTGGGTTTCCGGTGATTGATGTATGGTTTGTAGATGCGCCTTATCGTATAAAGATTATTCAAAATGTGTTGCAACATTTAGCCTTGCCTACACTTATTTTATGTATTTTGCCCACTATGGAAATTATCCGAATTATTCAACAGCGTGCAGAGTATATTTTGCAACAAAATTACGCCAAAGCAGCACTCACCCGTGGTTGGTCAAAATGGAAAATTTTGCAACAATATGTTTTTCGTAATACCGTTCCTTTGCTGGTGCCGCAGATTACACACGTATTCACATTGGTTATCACACAATGTATGTTGGTGGAAACGGTTCTTGGTTGGCCGGGTATTGGGCGTTGGCTGATTGATGCCGTAACCCATCAAGACTACAACAGTATTTCAGCAGGTGTGATTGCACTGGGAATTTGTATTATCACCCTTGATACATTGGCAAAAATCCTGATGTTTATTCTCGATCCATTTAATAAGAAAGGTTGGTATGCTAGATAAAGAACCTGATGAATTTCGTGAAAGTACATCAATTTATCAAATTTGGTTACAGTTTCGTAAAAACCGTATTGCCTTATTCAGCTTTTATTTATTTTTTCTGTTAACTTTAACCGCTCTTTTCGCCCCTTTTATCGCCCCATATAGCGATAGTATGGAGTTTGCCGGACAAGAATTAATGCCCCCCTCTTGGGTAGAAAAAGGACAAATTGCTTTTTTCTTCGGCACTGATGATCTGGCTCGAGATGTACTAAGTCGAGTGATTATGGGTACGCGTTATACTCTTGGTTCTTCGCTCATTGTCGTCTTTCTCGTGGCAATCATCGGTGGAGCGTTAGGAGTTTTAGCAGGAATGTCAGGTGGGATTAAAGCACGTTTCCTCGGACATATTTTTGATGCGTTTCTATCAATTCCTATTTTGTTAATTGCCATCATTATCTCGACCTTTATGGAACCCAGTTTAATGAATGCAATGGTATCAACCGTATTGGCTGTGCTACCTTATTTCATTCACACCATATACCAAGCAATTCAGCAAGAACTAAAAAAAGAATATGTGATCATTCTAAAACTTGATGGTATTTCCAACATTGAATTGTTGCGTAGCACTATTTTGCCAAATATTACCGCTACCTATATTCAAGAAATTTCACGTGCGTTTGTCATTACCATTTTGGATATTACCGCCCTGAGCTTTATTTCCCTTGGAGCACAGCGCCCGATGCCTGAATGGGGCGCCATGATTAAAGACTCGTTAGAACTTCTCTATCTTGCACCTTGGACGGTATTGCTGCCCGGTTTTGCAATTATTATCACTATTTTATTAAGTATTTTATTTACTAACGGTTTATGTAAAGCCATCAATCAATATTATCAATAATTATGGTACTACTGGATATTCGTAATCTAAGCATTGAAATTAAAACACCAAACGGACAAATTAAAATCGTTGACGGAGTGAATTTGACCCTAAATTCAGGTGAGATTTTAGGGTTAGTGGGTGAATCCGGTTCGGGAAAAAGTTTGATTGCAAAAGTCATTGCAAATTCAATAAAAGAAGATTGGATTATCACTGCGGAGCGTTTTCGTTTTAATGATGTAGAACTCTTAAAACTATCACCGACACAACGCAGAAAGCTCATTGGGAAAGAAGTTTCGATGGTTTTTCAAGATCCGCTTACTTGTTTAGATCCCAGCAAAAAGGTGGGGAAACAGCTGATTCAAAGCATTCCAAACTGGACATACCGAGGAAAATGGTGGAATTGGTTCGGCTGGAAAAAACGACGGGCCATTGAACTATTACATCGTGTCGGAATTAAAGATCATCAAGGAATTATGGCAAGCTATCCTAATGATCTCACAGAAGGTGAAGGTCAAAAAGTGATGATCGCAATCGCTGTGGCGAACCAACCCCGTTTATTAATTGCTGATGAACCGACCAATACGTTAGAATCTATCACTGCGAATCAAGTTTTCCGTTTGCTTTCCAGTATGAATCAAAATCAGGGAACAAGTATTCTTCTAGCAAGCAATGACATTCGTAGCATTAGCGATCTTTGCCACACAATGTCTGTGCTGTATTGCGGTCAAAATGCTGAATCGGCACCGACTCAAACATTGTTGGAATCGCCACATCATCCTTATACGCAAGCATTAATTCATTTTGTACCGGATTTTACCGAACCTCTTGGTTTTAAAACAAAATTGGGCACATTAGAAGGTACAGTACCACTTTTAGAACAGATGCCGATGGGCTGTCGCTTTGGACCTCGCTGCCCGTTTTCACAAAAAGAATGCATGCAAAAACCTGCCCGCTATCGTATCAAACAGCAGGAGTTTTCCTGCCATTTTCCAATTAATCTTAGAGAAAAACGTTTAAAGGAAACATTGGCCAATTCACCGCTAACATTATCCACCGAGCCAAACAAGGAATAATTTATGCCATTATTGGAAGTCATTGAATTATCTAAAACCTTTAATGATCCTACCCGTTGGTTTGGTTCAAGTATGTTTAATGCCGTAGAAAGAGTGAGTTTTAATCTCGAAAAAAAACAAACTCTCGCGATTATCGGTAAAAATGGTTCGGGAAAATCGACCTTAGTCAAAATGATTGCTGGTATGATAAAGCCGACTTCAGGCGAGATAAAATTTAAGGGCACCACGCTTAATTTTGAAGATTCACACTATCGAACCCAACATATTCGTATGGTATTCCAAGATGTAAATTCCGCATTCAATCCTCGCCAAAATATTGGACAAATCTTAGATACGCCTCTTCGTTTAACAACAGATTGGGATGAAGAAACCCGCAATCAAAAAATTTTTAAAACCCTCCGAATGGTGGGGCTTTATCCCGATTATACGAATTTAAAAATTAAGAATCTTTCCGCGAGTCAAAAACAACGGGTAGCGCTAGCCCGAGCATTTATCTTAGAACCGGAAATTATTATTGTAGATGATACTTTCAGCTCGCTTGATTCATCTGTTCGTGCCCAACTGATGAATCTTTCTCTTGATCTTCAAGCCCACCTCGGTGTTGCTTATATTTATGTAGGACAAGATTTGGGATTGATTAAACACATTGCAGATAATGTATTAGTGATGGATGAAGGGAAAATGATTGAATACGGTAATCCAAAAGATCTCTTTTGTCACCCTCAAACGACTATAACAAAACGTTTGGTAGAAAGTCATTTTGGTCGATTACTTGATGAAAGTTCATGGGTTCGTCCGACTATGGATGATTGATTTGAAAGAAAAACATCTTTAGAATCAATTGCTCTTTTATTTACATTACAATAAGGAAAATCCATGCAAACACTGCTTAAGTTACTGCTTAAGTTAACTCAATTTGTCAGCAAAACTTTTGCTTTATGGGCAATTGTTTTTGCTATTCTAGCTTTCTTATTCCCTGCCGAATTTAAAGTTTTTGCTCCCTATATTCCATACTTGCTCGGTTTAGTTATGTTTGGTATGGGCATTACACTCACTTTCAAGGATTTTAGTGAAGTTGCAAAACATCCTAAAGCTGTATTTATCGGGGTTGCTGGACAATTTATTATTATGCCGGCTATTGCATTCTTACTTGCTAAAGTATTTAATCTGCCTTCAGATTTAGCAGTGGGTGTAATCCTAGTAGGTTCTTGTCCTGGCGGAACCTCCTCTAATGTAATGACCTATCTCGCAAAAGGGAATACCGCCCTTTCTGTAGCCTGTACCACAATTTCAACATTACTTTCTCCATTGCTTACTCCGGCAATTTTCTACGTATTGGCAAGCCAGTGGCTAGATATTAATGCCTCCGCAATGTTTATGTCGGTATTAAAAATGGTTCTTTTCCCGATTTTCTTAGGTTTAGTCGTTCGTGCCTTGTTCAAAGATATGACGATACAAGCAAGCAAAATTACACCGCTTATTTCTGTCGTTTCAATCGTTTTAATTTTAGCAGCTGTCGTTGCGGTAAGTAAGGACAAAATTGTTGAGTCCGGTTTATTAATTTTCAGTGTCGTTGTTTTACACAACTGCTTAGGTTATTTAATCGGTTTCTTGGCTGCAAGATTATTCAAACTCAATACTGCGGACAGTAAAGCGATTGCTATTGAAGTAGGAATGCAAAATTCCGGTCTAGGTGCGGCACTCGCAGCGGCACATTTCAATCCAATCGCCGCTGTACCTAGTGCATTATTCAGCTTCTGGCATAATGTATCCGGTCCGATTCTTGCGAATATTTTCTCAAATATGAAAAACCGAAAATAGCCTCTAAATTGACCGCACTTAAAAGAAAAGCAGGAAATCCCCTGCTTTTTCTTTAAACTAAACTATTTCACTCCGCCACAATTCAAACAATACAAATATTGCCCTTTCGGATCATTAAATTTATTTAGTTGATTTAAATGCTGTTTGAGCTGCTGAATTGGTTTTGGTAAATCAAACCAAGTCTGCATAAGTTGTTGGGCATTATATTTCAAATCTCGAAATAATTTACCGACTACGCTGCTATCTTCTTCTGTCATCCATTCTACCGTAAAATTTTCAATGACAGTTTCACGATGAAGATTCATCAATTCACCCGCTTTTTCTACGGCACGATCAAAATCACCCAATTCGTCCACAAGATTGTGTTTAAAAGCGTCCGTACCTAACCATACTTGTCCTTGTGCAATTTTATCCACGGCTGTTTTTGATATTTGACGACCACGACTCACTAAATCTAAGAACTTATCATAGCCATGTTCAATTTCTAATTGGTAAATATCTTGCGTATTTTTTGAAAGCGGGCTGAAAACAGAAGTTTCTGCTAATTCAGTTGTGGCAATTCCATCAGTATTCACGCCGATTTTTTTAATTGCATTTTCAAAAGTCGGCAACATCGCAAAAATGCCGATAGAGCCGGTGATGGTACTTTTATCCGCAATAATATAATCGGAGGTTGCAGAAATCCAATAACCGCCCGAAGCAGCCATTGCGCCCATAGAAACAACCACAGGCTTACCTATTTTTTGTAAATTATCCACCTCTTGGCGAATTAACTCCGAAGCAAAAGCACTACCTCCCGGTGAATTTACACGTAACACTACCGCTTTTATCCGCTCATCAGCATAAGCTTTACGTAACAACCGCGCCACATTATCTCCGCCTACTTCATTTTCTGTACTTTCACCATCAATAATTGCGCCTTCAACGTTTATCACTGCGATTTTATTTTCATCGTTTGATGAAGCCATTCGATCCTCAAAACCGGACAAATAATCTGAAAAAGCAATCATGTTTACCTCACCTTCCAAATTTTTACCGAAAAGTGCGGTCAGTTTTTTATCCAATTCAAGGTTATTAGCAATGTCCGTCACCAATTTCCGCTGTTTTGTATAAGCCGTGCTATCCCCTTTCAAAGTCTTTAATTCCGCCAAATATTGTTTGGCACTCGGTAATAATGCTTCCGCAGAGATTCGACGATTTCCGCTCACCGTTTGCACATAGTTATTCCACATTCCGTTTAACCATCGGTTTATATTTTCTTTGGCTTCCGGCGACATATCATTGCGTAAAAAAGGCTCTACGGCAGATTTATATGTTCCGACACGAAAAATATGCGGTGTAACGGCGATCTTATCCAATAAATCTTTATAGTAGAGATTTTCTTGCGCCAACCCTCGAATAGATACTTGGCCAATAGGGTTTAAATAAATTTGATCCGCAAAACTTGCTAAGAAATATTGTCCTTGGGAATAATTGTTAGCAAACGCAATTACAGGCTTTTCTGAGGTTTTAAAATCTTGAATGGCTTTCCCAATATAATTCATCGCGGGTAAATCACCACCTGAAAAATAATTGAGATCCAATACCAAACCGCGAATATTCTCATCTTCTTTTGCTAAATTAATGGCATACACCACATCAAAGGTAGAAATTTTAGTCGGAATACGATCGCTATTTAGTTCACGCAATACCTGTTGCCAACTAAATGTATCATCACGATTATCAGCTAAATAGCCATCTAAATTCAGTAATAATGCACCTTTGTCCACATTTAAATTTATTGCGCTTTTTTTTGTATTCGCTGTGATACTGAAAATTGTCATCAGCAACAAAATGAAAATTAAAAAGAAAAAATTCATCACTAAATCACGAATAAAATTTAGTGTATGCCAACAAAATTTAATCACTCGAAAAATTGGGTTCATAAAAGTTTTAAGCGGTTGAAAAAATTGTGCTTAGCGTAGCATAAACTTAGTTTAAAAACTATGCTATAATCTACCGCACTTTTATTTATTCTATAAAATCAAATGGATACATTAACTCTTTTAACCACGCGACGTTCAAATAAAAAGCTTACTTATCCTGCGCCAAGTAAGCTCCAACTTGAACAAATTTTTCAGGCTGCACTTCGCACACCGGATCATGGAAAATTGCAGCCTTATCATTTCGTTGTTATAGAAAATGAAGGATTAGATAAATTAGAACATTTGCTTAAAGAAGCCGCGCTAGAACTCAATCTTGGCGAAGAAGGTTTAAAAAAAGCCGAAAAACTTGCTCATCGTGCACCAATGGTAATAGCGGTTGTTGCTAAAATTAACCCTGATGTGGAAAAAGTGCCAACTTGGGAACAGTTGGTTACCGCAGGTTGCGCCGCTTATGGTATCCAACTTGCCGCTAATGCACAGGGATTTGATAACGTTTGGATCACAGGGAAATGGATCAATGGCAATGCATTACGACACACACTTGGCTGTCGTGAACAAGATGAAATTGTTGCCTTATTAATGCTTGGCACGGCGGCAGAAAAAACTGAACGTGAATTCCGAAACGGAACTATTGAAGAATTTGTGAGTTATCTATAAAAAAGTGCGGTAAAAATTACCGCACTTTTTAATTTTTACCCGCCAAACCTTCACAAATCCACTTATCAAATCCATCATAATCTACTAAAAAAGCATCATGTCCATAAACTGATGGAAACTCATGAAAAACCAAGGAAACATTACTTTGTTCTAAAAGCTGTTTGGTTTTATGTAAATCAGTGGATTTAAAAAGTTGATCTGTTGTTACAGAAATCAATGTATAGTGCGCTTTGATACGTGAAAGTGCCGTTTGAACATCAGAATACCCCAAGCTCGGATCATACATATCCAATGCACGTAACAAATGCAAATAACTATTAGCATCAAAGCGTTCAAGGAATTTTTTTCCTTGATAAGTCAGATAGGATTCCACTTGGAAATAATCACCCCAAAAATTCCCTTCCGATTTAGTGGCTCGACCAAATGCTTTGGCAAGCTGAACATCGGTACGATAAGTCAGCATACCCAACATACGGGCAATTGATAATCCTTGTTCAGGTGGTGCGCCATCATAATAATCTCCTCCATTAAAATTGGGATCATTAATCACTGCCTGACGCATAACATGATTAAATCCTATGGCTTCTGCACTGAAAAAAAGTGATGAACAAAGATTAACGATATTATCAACAAAATCCGGATATTCAATTCCCCACTGAGTCGCTTGCATTCCGCCAAAAGAGCCGCCAATCACGGCTTTTAAATGAGTTATGCCTAAATGATCAAGCAAAGCTTTTTGTACATGTACAATATCCTGCACAGTAATGTTCGGAAATTGGCTACCGTAAGGCTTGCCCGTTTTAGGATTAACTGAAGCCGGTCCTGTCGTGCCTTTGCAGCCCCCCAATACATTCGAGCAGATAAAAAAATAGCGGGAAGTATCCAGTGCGAGACCATCACCCATAAAATTCTGCCACCACCCATTTTTTTCTTTATCCGAAAAATAGGGTTGAGCATCGCCTGTTAGTGCATGACAAATAAGCACAATATTACTTTTATCCGTATTCAATGTCCCATAAGTTTGATAGGCCACATTAATCGGTGAAATCTCACCGCCCAACACAAGCGGTAGCGGATTATCTTGAAAAAGCACCACATTTTGGACAGACGACATTGAAAACCTACTGCATAAAATAAAAGAGATGCTTTTAAATTATCAACAGCTTATTCTCTTTGTCAAGAAATTTTAGCCGTCTAAACGGCTAAACTAAAGTGTCGTACAATGAATACAAAATTCAGCTTGAACTTACTTCATGTTTTCATTATTTTAGTTATCATGATTGATTCAAAAATATCACTCAAAATGACCGCACTTTCCCTTTGGCATCGCTTTCACTTAAAAAAAATAATTCGTTGGATGGGCTGTGTGAGCGTATCTTTTCTTTTAATTTGTCTGATAATCGATCAATCTATCAGTTTTTATGTTCGTGATAGTATATTTGAAGATGTGGATAAATTACCTTATCACCCTTACGGTGTTGTACTTGGCACATCAAAATATGTCGCCACAGGTAAAACCAATGATTACTACACCAATCGTCTTACAGCAGCTAAAATGCTTATTGATCATCAAAAAGTAAGCTATCTTCTTCTCAGCGGTGATAATCGAACATCACAATACAATGAGCCACGCACAATGCTAAGGGATTTACGAAAAATGGATATCCCAAGAGATCGCCTTTTTCAGGATTTTGCGGGCTTTCGCACATTAGATTCTGTTGTACGAGCCAATAAAGTCTTCCAAGTCCCGTCATATACCATTATCAGCCAGAAATTTCATTGTGAACGCGCTTTGTTTATCGCCAAACATTATGATATTGATGCGATTTGTTTCACGGCAAAACAACCTGATACTTATTTGGGTACGCGTATTCGGGAAACCTTTGCCCGTGTGAAGGCAATTTTTGATTTAATAATCGGCATTCAACCTTATTTTTTAGGCGACCCTGAACCCCTCCCACTTCCGGATAACGAATGAAAATCTCACCAATTTTTATGAAATCCATTTGACAATTTTTTACTAAATCGTTATTTCTATACTCTTGCAAACACAATACTTAAAACCACTCATCTAACAGGAGTATATTTTATGTCTCATTTATCGGTCGCTAAATTCGGTGGCACTTCCGTTGCCAACTATGCAGCAATGACAGCCTGTGCAAAAATTATTATTGATGATCCGAATACTCGCATTGTCGTACTCTCCGCCTCTGCAGGCGTCACAAATCTTTTAGTGGAACTCGCAAAGGGTATAGAAGCGGAAGAACGTAGAAGATTAGTTGGTGAAGTACGCCAAATTCAAGAAAATATCTTAAATGAACTAAAAGACGATTCTCTTGTTCGTCCGATCATTGAAAAATACATTGAAAATATCGAATATCTTTCCGAAGCCGCAAGCCTCGCGACTTCAACTGCATTAACGGACGAATTAATCAGCCATGGCGAAATGATGTCCACACAAATTTTTATTGAAATTTTACGTGAGCAAAACACCAGTGCCACTTGGATAGATGTGCGTAATATCGTGGCAACCAATAATCATTTTAGCAAAGCCGTACCCGATGACGAAAAAACCCAAAGCAATAGTGACAATATTTTAAAACCCTTGATTGATCGTGGTGAATTGATCATTACTCAAGGTTTTATCGGTCGTGAACCGAGCGGAAAAACAACGACATTAGGACGTGGCGGTAGCGACTACTCTGCAGCCTTATTAGCTGAAGTATTAAATGCAAAAGATGTGTTGATTTGGACTGATGTTGCCGGCATTTACACCACGGATCCCCGCATTGTACCGGCTGCTCAACGCATTGATACGATGAGTTTTGCGGAGGCGGCAGAAATGGCGACTTTCGGTGCAAAAGTGCTTCATCCTGCGACATTATTACCTGCTGTGCGAAGTAACATTCCTGTATATGTGGGTTCGAGTAAAGCGCCACAAGATGGCGGAACTTGGGTAACCCGAGATCCACAACCCAGACCAACGTTCCGTGCTATCGCATTACGCCGAGACCAAACATTATTGACGCTTTCCAGCCTGAATATGCTGCATGCACAAGGTTTTTTAGCAAATGTATTCGGTATTTTGGCAAAACATAAAATTTCAGTGGATACCATTACTACATCAGAAATCAGCATCGCATTAACCTTGGATAAAACAGGCTCAACCTCATCCGGTTCGGAATTACTTTCCAATGAATTATTGGAAGAATTAAGACAATATTGCACCGTGAAAGTAGATATCGGCTTATCTTTAGTCGCGCTGATCGGTAACGATTTGCACATTGCGACAGGCGTAGCAAAACGTATTTTTGACACGCTGGAACCCTATAGTATTCGTATGATCAGCTACGGTGCCAGCACCAATAACGTTTGTATGTTAGTACAGAGTGAACTCGCAGATGAGGTGCTTCGCTCTCTACATAAATCATTATTTGAATAGTCTCCGTTACTTAAAATAAGAAATCAACGAAGTCACTTTTTAGCCAATCAAAATGTGACTTCAATATTGTTATCCTTTGTTCTAAACCGTAAGTCACGTAGAAAGGAAGAGAACTTTAGAATTAAAATCTCAATAAAAAACGAATAGGGAATACAGAATGTCATATTTGAAGACACTAAAAACACTCTTGATTTCAACCGCACTTTTTGGCGTAATCGGCTATGCATCAAGCTATTGGATAAAGCCTGAATGGAAAACAGAAGCGGAAATCACTCATCCTACCCTATCCGAGCTGGGTAACTATTATGCTCTCTTCTCTATGTACCAACTGATACAAGGGAAAGATAATATAGAAAGTAAAATTCCCGAATTAGTCTATCAAAATTTTACCGAGCAATTGGTTTCTTATGACAACCTAAAAAACTTTTGGGAAAATTCAACCTATTACAAGCAAAAAATCAGTGAAAACACTACAAAAAATGCGCAATTATTAGATGATTTAATCAAAAATACCCATTTCCAACCGCTTAGTTATAACACCGGAAAAATCACACTCACCTTAGATGAAGCGGAAGAAGAGCGGACTCAGCTTTTCTCACTCCTTGATAATAACAATATCATCATAAGAAAAGTAATGTATGATGACCTCATTCTCCGATGGAAAAATTTATTTACCCAAGTGAAAACGGCAGCAGAGCTTAATTTGGGTAATATTCCTTATGGCAATAGTATCGAACGTCAAGATTGGCAGGGAAAACTCAATATGATGAAGTCCGTTAATCCGCTTGACGATAATTTCACCGCATTTCATTTCACCAAAAGTCCACAACAGCCTGAAGAAAAAGGACGATACAGCTGGGGAGGCATAGGTGCCGGAATGGGTCTATTACTCGGATTATTCAGCCTTTTGTTTCGTCGTCAACGGAAAATCCATTGTTCTATCATTAAATTGAAGAGGCATCAAAGCTAGAAAGTCATAGCAGAATAGTTTAATATAGCCAGCCGTGATTCGTTCTAAACTAATATTCATCTCTAAATTAAAGTGTAGAATTTAATTTTTAGGATAATCAAAAGAATAAAAAACTTTCGGTCATTCATTTGATCAATCAAGCAAATTTAAAAGGTGGAAATTATGGGAAAAAATGTTGTTATCTTGGGCGCACAATGGGGCGATGAAGGTAAAGGCAAAATCGTTGATTTATTAACGGATCGGGTAAAATACGTTGTGCGCTATCAAGGTGGCCACAATGCCGGACATACCCTTATCATTAACGGCGAAAAAACCGTATTACGTTTAATTCCATCCGGCATATTACGCCCAAATGTTACCTGTTTAATTGGTAACGGTGTAGTTCTTTCACCGGCTGCGTTAATGCAAGAAATGGGAGAACTTGAAAACCGTGGCGTTAAAGTACGTGATCGTTTATTCATTTCTGAAGCCTGCCCATTAATTTTACCTTACCATGTTGCAATGGATCACGCCCGTGAAGCAGCACTGGGTAAAAAGGCAATCGGCACAACCGGTCGTGGTATCGGTCCGGCTTATGAAGATAAAGTCGCCCGCCGTGGTTTGCGGGTCAGCGATTTATTTGACAAAAAAGCCTTCGCTGAAAAACTTAAAAATATCCTTGAATACTATAATTTCCAATTAGTAAATTACTATAAAGTTGAGCCGGTTGATTATCAACAAACTTTAGATGATGTGATGGCAGTAGCAGATATTATTACCGGTATGGTGGCAGATGTTACAACGATTTTAGATACTGCACGCAAAAGTGGCGACAATATTCTATTTGAAGGTGCACAAGGAACAATGCTAGACATTGATCACGGAACTTACCCGTTTGTAACGAGTTCAAACACCACGGCGGGAGGCGTCGCAACCGGTTCCGGCTTTGGTCCTCGTAATTTGGATTATGTATTGGGCATTATTAAAGCTTATTGTACCCGCGTAGGTGGCGGTCCGTTCACGACTGAATTATTTGATGAGGTCGGCGCTGAAATTGCACGTAAAGGGAATGAATTTGGTGCGGTAACAGGCCGTCCGCGTCGTTGCGGTTGGTTTGACGCCGTGGCCATTCGTCGGGCAGTTCAGCTCAACTCTATTTCCGGTTTTTGTATGACAAAATTGGATGTACTAGACGGCTTTGATGAAATTAAAATCTGTGTGGCATATAAAATGCCAAATGGTGAAATTGTGGAATATGCACCACTTTCAGCAAAAGATTGGGAAGGTATTGAGCCTATTTATGAAACGTTGCCGGGTTGGAAAGAAAATACTTTCCGTGTTACCGATGTGAATAAATTACCGCAGAATTGCCGTAACTATATCAAACGTATTGAAGAAGTCACCGGGGTTCCGGTAGATATTCTATCAACAGGTCCTGATCGTGTAGAAACAATGATTTTACGTGATCCCTTTGTAGAATAATCTTCTTATTTTTTGACCGCACTCAAAAGTGCGGTCTTTTTTTCTTCTGTTTTGAATTCCATATTATGAACGAACAAGATATTATTCATTACCTTGAAACCCACCCCAATTTCTTTACCCAACATCCTTCACTCCTAAAAAAACTGACTTTTCATCATTCACAAAAAGGGACGATTTCACTCATTGAAGCCCAATTAACCCAACAGCGTCAACAAATCACCGCACTCACCTCACAACTTGAAAAATTTCACCAACTGGCTATTCAAGAAGCCGATATTTTCTTCGCATCAATCCCACTCCAAAAGAAATTATTTCAAGCTCAAGATTTTCTTTCTATTGAAAAGAAATTAGATCAATGGGCGAAATCTTATGAATTAGAGGGAGCTAAAATTCTCCTCTTTACCGATAGTTGGAAAAAAACGGAAAATATTCCCTCGCATAATTGGGTTGATCGTAAAGCCTTTGAAATTATTCGTTTGGAACGTTTAGGCTTACGTCAATTTTATTTAGGTGAATTAAGTGGTAAAGAAAAATCTTTAATGTTTTTACCGGAAGAGCTCCCGATCGGTTCGGTGGCTTGCTGTTTGCTTGGCACAAAAGATACCCATAAACCCACCGCAATTTTGCTCTTTCGCTCGCGTGAAACACAACGTTTTCATAACGGGCAAGATGTTTCTTTTCTCAAACATTTGGTCGATATTGTGGATATTCATTTAGAAAAACATCTTAGCCAATAATAACTTACACGCTATTACTGGGATACCTTACCCTACTCTAAACATGTAAAATTTTTGTGATCGAGATCTCATTATTACAAATTGTCTTTTTTGTGAAAATTCTAAATAGCTTATAATTCCCATAAGCTTTATTAAAAGGAAACATTATGAAAACATTAAGTGAATTTATTGTTGAACGCCAAGCAGAATATCCTAATGCGAAAGGAGAATTAAGTGGAATTTTGTCATCTATCCGCTTATTGGCTAAAATTATTCATCGCGATATAAACAAAGCCGGACTGACTAATATTTTAGGTCAATCCGGTCTTGAAAATGTGCAAGGTGAAAGCCAAATGAAGCTCGATCTCTTTGCTCACAATACGATGAAAGCCGCCCTGATGGCACGCGAAGAGGTGGCAGGCTTTGCTTCTGAAGAAGAAGAAAGTTTTATCGCCTTTGACACGGAACGTGGTCGCAATGCGAAATATGTGATTTTAACCGATCCCCTTGATGGCTCATCAAATATTGATGTGAACGTATCCGTAGGGACTATTTTCTCTATTTATCGCCGTGTCTCTCCTATTGGCACACCGGTCACTATGGAAGATTTTCTCCAACCCGGTAATAAACAAGTGGCCGCCGGCTATATTGTGTACGGTTCGTCCACGATGTTGGTCTATACCACAGGACACGGTGTAAACGGATTCACTTACGATCCTTCTATCGGCACATTTTGCCTTTCCCACGAAAATATGAAAATGCCAAAAGAGGGGCGGATTTATTCCATTAACGAGGGACAATATCTCAAATTCCCACAAGGTGTGAAAAAATACATTAAATATTGCCAAGAGGAAGATAAAGCGACACAACGTCCTTATGCTTCACGTTATATCGGCTCTCTTGTTGCCGATTTCCACCGTAATTTATTAAAAGGTGGAATTTACATTTATCCTAGCGCAACAAACTATCCAAAAGGGAAATTGCGTTTACTTTATGAGGGCAACCCAATGGCATTTTTGGCAGAACAAGCCGGGGGATTAGCCACTGATGGTTATCGTCGAATTTTAGATATTGAACCGAAAGAATTACACGAGCGCATACCGTTATTTGTCGGTTCGGAAGAAATGGTGAAAAAAGCGGAAGGAATGATGCTTGCCTTTAAAGAGGACTAATTAATCAAAACAAAAGTGCGGTTAATTTCAGAGGAGTTTTAAAATTCATTTGAAATTAACCGCACTTTTTTGCTATCAATCTTGCTAAAACTAATCCCGTTTCCGGCTCAATAACCACCAGATAATTGCAATAAATAACAAACTTGGGATTAATGCCCCAAACATTGCCGGCATATTGTAAACAACACTCATTTGCCCAAAAATCTCATTGACGACATAAAATAAGAAACCAAAACAAATTCCCGTCACAATTCTCGCTCCCGCCGTGACACTACGCAAAGAACCGAAAATAAAGGATAACGCAAGCATCATCATCACACCGACAGAAATCGGTTGAAAAACTTTACGCCAAAAAGTTAATTCAAAGCGCCGGGCATCTTGCCCTGTTTCTTTTAAAAAGTGGACATATTCATATAACCCACTAATAGATAACGAAGTCGGACGCAGTGATACCGCGCCTAACTTATCCGGTGTTAAATTCGTTTCCCAATATTCGGTTAAGCGATTTATCGTAGTAATACTTTCTTTTTGGATAGTCGAAGCATTTACTTGATGAAGTTTCCACTTGTTTTCTTCTAAAGAATAGGTCGCCTGATTGGCGTGTTTTAGCTGTGTTAAATTTCTCTTATCATCAAACGTGTAAATATAAACATCATTTAGTTTGATATTATCAGTCACACTGCGGACAAAAACAAAACGCTGACCGTCTTTCGCCCATACGCCATTTTTCATTGAAAGCATTGAACCGCCTGAAATCGCTCGGGCACGCATATCACGGGCAAATTGTTCCGTTTGCGGAATACCCCATTCACCAATCACCATCGTTAAAATAACTAGTGGTAAAGCCGTTTTCATCACCGCCAATCCAATTTTAAAACGTGAGAAGCCGGCTGATTGCATCACCACTAATTCACTACGACTAGCCAAATTACCAAGCGCAATCAACGCCCCCAACAATGCCGCCATAGGGAAAAAAGTTTCCACATCCTTTGGTATGGTTAAAAAAGTAAAACTAACCGCTTGTAATACATCATAAGTTCCCTTACCGACACTACGGAACTGCTCCACGAATTTGATGATGGCAGACAACCCGACAAGCATAAGCAAGGTTGCAAAAATAGCTCCTAAAATGCTTTTACCAATATAACGGTCTAAGGTATTCATCATTTGGCTTACCCTTTTCGGCTAAAAAAACGGCGGAATTTATACATCATGGCACTATCCCAAGTATTTAATACAATCCCAATCAATAAAAAGATAACATTTACGGTAGGCATAAAAATTGCCGCATCTAATTTTCCCGCCGAACCGGCAGATTTCAATGAGCTTTGTAATAAGAAATAAATAAGATAAAGCAATAATGCTGGTAGAATTTTCGCAAAACGCCCTTGTCTTGGATTCACTCTACTTAACGGCACAGCAATTAATGCCATTAACGGCACAGCTAAAATAAGGCTAATCCGCCAATGTAATTCTGCTTTTGCAGCCACGCTATTTTGTTTCACTAACTCTTCAGAAGAAAGCGCAGCGGCTTCATCAGATTTGCTATCAGTGGCTTGAAAGCCTAAGTAAGCTTGATAACTATCAAAATGTGTAATACGGAAATCCGGCAACGCTGCCGTTCCTTCTACCCGTTGTGTATTTTGTAAATTCAGAATTTGGTCGCCATTTGGCAAGGCTTTTAATTCCCCTTTTTCCGCAGTGATGACTGAAGGCTTGGTTTGTCCTTTTGGTGCGGTTTGGAA
Organism: Rodentibacter mrazii; assembly: GCF_001998825.1. Lineage (GTDB taxonomy): Bacteria > Pseudomonadota > Gammaproteobacteria > Enterobacterales > Pasteurellaceae > Rodentibacter > Rodentibacter mrazii. The sequence continues at coordinate 9,309 of NZ_MLHG01000053.1, read as the reverse complement.
TAGGTAAACCTCATTAATTTGATTGCCTTTAATGTTATCAATAAACAACACAAAATTATTATTGCCAGACATAAACTGACCGGAAGAAAGCGCGCCCATTGTCGGATTCGCTTTCGCCTCTTCTACAATAGTGCTTTGTTTTTGAATCGCCCAAGGTGAAAGCCATAACGCATTATATGCCGCTAAGCCCGCAGTAAACAAAGACAGTACGAGCGCCACACGCACTAAAATCCGCTGACCGACACCACAAGCACGCATCACGGTAATTTCACTTTCTGCATACAAGCGCCCAAATGTCAACAAAATGGCAATAAACAAACACAACGGCAACATTAATTGCGCCATAGTCGGCATGCCTAGTCCAAGTAAAGAAAAAACTAAATCTGCCGGTACATTACCATTTGCCGCAGAACCAAGCACACGGACAAGTTGCTGACTGAAAAAGATCAACAACAAAATGAACAAAATCGCCACTTGGCTCTTAAAAACTTCTTTCGTTAAATATCGCGTTAAAATCATCTTATATCGTTATTGTTTATCGTTAAAATTGAGGGGAAAACTAGATAAAATCGACCGCGTATGATACCTTATTTTCGCTGATTTAAACAATCAAAATAAGGAAATCAAATGAAATATCAAGCAAAATTAACCGCACTTTCACAAGCCACCGAATGTATTGTAATCGGTGTGTATGAGAACAATGAATTTTCAAAAAGTTTCAATGAAATCGACCTTACCACTCAAGGCTACCTCAACGGTTTAATACAATCCGGCGAACTCACCGGTAAATTAGGGCAAACCTTATTACTACGGGATCTCATCGGCATTGCGGCAAAACGTATCTTAATTATCGGCTGTGGTAAAAAGGGAGAACTCAACGAACGCCAATATAAACAACTCATTCAAAATCTTTTAAAAAGCCTGAAAGAAACAAATGTTCGGGAAGTTATATCTTATTTAACGGAAGTCGAGCTGAAAAATCGTGATCTCTACTGGAATATTCGTTTTGCAATTGAAACCATTGAACATACCAACTATCAATTCGATCAATTCAAATCTAAAAAATCGGAAAGCATCAACCTAGAAGATTTTATTTTCAATACCGATTGCAAACAGGCACAACAAGCTATTACGCACGCTCAAGCTACTGCAGCCGGAGTAAAAACCGCTCGGGATATTGCCAATATGCCACCGAACGTATGTAACCCGGCTTATCTTGCCACTCAAGCTAAAAATTTAGCAGAGGAATTCACCGCACTTTCCCTTGAAGTGATTGATGAGAAAATGATGGCTGAGCTAGGTATGAATGCCTATCTTGCGGTTTCTCGTGGTTCAGCAAATCCGGCTTATATGTCGATTCTCCACTTCAATAATGCGCCAGACAAAAACACTAAACCGATTGTACTTGTTGGCAAAGGGCTAACCTTTGATGCAGGCGGGATTTCTTTAAAACCCGCCGCTGATATGGATGAAATGAAATATGATATGGGCGGTGCGGCTTCCGTATTCGGAACAATGAAAGCCATTGCCGAACTTAATTTACCTTTAAATGTCATCGGCGTACTTGCCGGTTGTGAAAACCTACCGGACGGCAATGCCTATCGTCCGGGCGATATTCTCACCACCATGAACGGCTTAACCGTGGAAGTATTAAATACGGATGCGGAAGGTCGCCTTGTGCTATGTGATGCGCTTACCTATGTGGAACGCTTTGACCCTAAACTTGTCATCGATGTGGCGACCCTCACCGGTGCGTGCGTTGTCGCACTAGGACAGCACAATAGTGGCTTAATGTCAGAAGATGAAAATCTTGCAAATGAATTACTCAGCGCCGCTCAACAAACTACAGATAAAGCTTGGCGTTTACCGTTAAGCGAAGAATACCAAGAACAGCTCAAATCACCATTTGCCGATCTCGCCAATATTGGCGGACGTTGGGGTGGCGCAAGCACAGCCGGTGCATTTTTGGCTAACTTCACCAAAAACTACCGTTGGGCACATTTAGACATCGCCGGCACCGCTTGGGTACAAGGTGCAAACAAAGGTGCAACCGGTCGCCCGGTTTCTTTACTCACGCAATTTTTAATTAATCAGGTGAAATAAAACCGAGATAAAATTCAGTATCATGTAGCAGTTGCACAAATCTTTTTTAATCAGCTTGTAGGGACACACTGCGTGTGTCCGAATTTTAACCTATTGAAATAATTTGATTCTATAACGGACACATGCAGTGTGTCCCTACATATCGTTGAAATTTCTATTTTTGTGCATTTGCTACATAATACCGATAAAATTGACCGCACTTTTCGCTATCACAAAGTGCGGTCAGTTTTTAGAAATTATTTTCCCGAACGATATGCCTTATCCATTGCCATAATCACTTCCCTCACGGTTTTTTCTACGCTTGCAGTAAATTCAAAAAGATCTGAAACAACGTCTGATCTTGATAGCTTGCTACACTTTCCCAAAGATCCTGATTCGGTTATTTTATACTTTTATGAAAATTATAAACCAATAATTTCATCGGCTAATCCATCAATAAACCCTTGATGATGTGAAGATATGAGCATAGGCAGCCCAAGTTCACGCAAAAGTGCGGTCAGTTTTTCGATATTTTTACGATCTAGTCCATTGGTGGGCTCATCCAATAATAAAATTTGGGGCTGCATAGCAAGTACACCGGCGAGTGCGGTAAAGTTTTTCTCCCCACCGGAAAGGGTATGCACCGTACGATCCTTTAAATGAGCGATTCCCAAACGTTCAAGTTGTTGTTCCGCAAGTTGATAGGCATATTCACGAGGATGTTGTTGGTTGAGCGGACCAAAAGCCACATCGTCCAACACGGTAGGACCAAAAAGTTGATCATTGGCATTTTGAAAACAAATTCCTACTCTACCTCGGAAAGGCGCGAAATCTTTTTCTTTTTGACAAATTTGATCAAACAGTCTGAGCTCACCTTTTGAAATAGGCACAAAACCAAGCAATGCAAGCAATAAGGTGGTTTTCCCCGTGCCAATATCCCCTTGAACAAATAAACGTGTTTGCCCCTTAAGGTGAAAAGTTAAATCCTCAATAATCCTTTTATTATTACGTTCAATACAAAGATTTTTAACGCTCAGCATCTTCTTTCCTTTTGCCAAATTGAAAACCACGGCATTTCAGGGCAATTTGTGCCATTTCCGCTTTTAACAACGCATGAATTAATAATAATGCAACACTTTGTGCCGTGACATAAAACGTTCGAGAATTAAATTTCGGCTGATACCCTCTGGCACGCATTGCTCTATCCATTTTCTGTCGCAATTCACCTAAAAGGGTAATGTAACGCACTGTCAGCACAAATAGTTGAATTAGTTTTTCAGGCAAAGGTAATTTACCCAGTGCCTGTATCAAAACGGTTTCATTGACATTCCATAAAAAAACCCAAATAGAAAACAGCAAAAGGTTCGTCCTAAGGCTAAGGATCTCTGCAAGCAGGATTCCCTGAGGGTAAAATTCAATCCCGTTTTCCCCGATTCGCCAAGTTAATGTCCCCCACATTAAAGCAATGAAAAGTGAGAGTTGGATCCAACGTCGAAAATAAGGGAAAAAGGGTTGTTTTTCCACTGAAATGAGCAAGACAGAGACAAACATCACGCTAATATTTAGCGTGATGAGCCAAGTAAGATCTTGTAACCCACTGATAATAAATCCCCAAATAAAGAGATAAATTAATCGAAAGTGCGGTTGAAATAGCACATGAATTTTCATGAGGAAATCCGTGCCGAGGAATTCAATGCCTCCGGATACATTTTGCAAAGTAGTGAAATCACACCGACACTAATCAGGCTGTCTAAAATAAACACAGGAAGATGAGAAACAAGCAATAACCAAATAAGATCTATGTAATTTTTTCCGCTATCAAGCACTAATGCAAAAGATGCTAAGGCTGCCGCCCCCCCTACACCAAGCACACCTGCTCCAATACCGGTTAATAGGCAAGCCTTCAATGTCATCTGAGGTTGTAGAGATGAACGGAAAAGATAATGAACAAGAATAGCCGGAGTTGCCATAATACAAAGATTCACGCCTAGGACGGCAAATCCGCCAAAGGAAAAGAACAAGACTTGTAGCAACAATGCGATAAGAAATGCCGGAAACACTGACCACCCAAGAAATAGCCCTGCCATACCGTTTAAGATCAAATGTACACTGCCAATCCCTACCGGAATATGGATCGTGCTTGCAACAAAAAAGGCGGCGGCAAATAAGGCGGTAAGCGGTAAACGTTCGTGCTCTAACCTGCGAAGCCCAACTGCCACACCAACGGCGGCAAGCACTGCACCCGATAATAAAATGGGGGTATGCAACACCCCTTCAGATAAATGCATTATTTGAATCCTTGTTTCATTTTTCGGGCGTTCAACCAAGCAATTAATCCAGCAATACCCACAATGTAGCCAATACCACCTAAAATATCGTGCCAATAAATTTTATTTTTTAAATGCGCAATATCTTCACGGAGTAACATAAAATTCTCACCACTATTATGTGTAGTTGAAGAAACCATTCGATCGGCAACTACCGAGACTTTATGCCCTTCTTCACCTTCTACGACAACCTTTAATACTGTATTCGCCACATCCGGTACGACAATATTAAATGCCCCTAATGCATCTGTTTTACCGGTTAAAATAGGCTCTTCAATGCCGGAACGGAATACTTCCAGATAGGTTGCCGCCGCCGGTGTCATATCGGAATAATAGGATTTGCCCGAAAGTATTTGCCCATCATACTGGGCAAATACATGAAGTGCGTGAGCATTGGCATTCGGTAAATAGAATGCAGTGAAAATCGCCGTTAAAAGTGCGGTGAAAAAAAACCTGATTTTCATCACAACCTCTCACATTTACTGAGCATCAAAGGTCAGCATATATTCAATGGAACGGCGATCGTAATCAGGGTTTCCCTGCACATTTTCTTCAAACTCAGCCCAGACTTTGTTATAACCTTTAACAGGCGTAAATTCGGCAATGCCCTTTTCATTGGTTAAATTAAAAGGTGCGTCTTCACCTACGCCTACTTTGATTCCTTGAACCGGCTTACCGTTGTGTAAAACAAGAATAGCAAGGGGTTTTCCCGCCTCTGCTCTCGCCTGTGGAATCAATTCATAAGTCACATCATGGGCTTTAAAAGATTGTTCATCCCATTTTAAAATGGCTTTCCCCAACTTCAATGGATTCGTACTAAATTCCGCAGAGGGTTCTTCACGTTTGGTTTTTTCCACATATTTGCCACTTGGTAATTTTGACCATACACCGTTATTAAACGCAATGAATACAAGATCTGATTTTGGCACGATGTAAGCTTCGCCATCTTTAAATTTGTAATCAAGTGCGGTTAATTTTCCTTGAGAATTTAAGACTTGAAAAGATTGGATTTTATGTTGAGGGTAAGAGCCTGTTTCGATATGACCAAATTTCATCACATATTCACCTTGTGATGAAGTGGGTTCAAGCCATACATTGTGTGCATTTGCCATAGAGAACCCCAAAAGTGCGGTTAATCCCACTGTAAGTTTTTTGAATTGCATTTGTTTGTCTCCTCATTTATTTAATTATTAAAAAAACGGGGCTAATGATAAAATATGAAGTAACTTCAGAGTCAAGCAAAATTTTGAGGAAAATCATGAAAATAGGTCAGCTTGCCAAAGCCTTAAATTGTACCGTTGAAACCATTCGTTTTTACGAAAAACAAGGGTTGCTCCCTCCCCCTCAACGCACCACCGGTAATTTTCGCAAATACAATGAAGAGCACCTTCAGCGCCTTTCTTTTATTTGCCATTGTCGAAGTTTGGATTTATCCCTCAATGAAATCAAAAAACTCATTGCGCTTGAACATGATCCAGAGCAACGCACCGAAGAAATGAATAAACTACTCGACCGCCACATCAAAGATATTGCCAAACGGATTCACGAACTGGCACATTTGCGCATGAAACTCATCGAACTGAGAGAAAAAAGCGCCACTACAGATGAAGATCCGATGAAATTATTATTACAGCATAGCGGTATACGCTTTGTGAGATGGTAAATTTAATGCAAAAAAATACCGCACTTCGTTTCCAAAGTGCGGTTATTTTTACTGCGTTTTTAAAGGCGGTTTAAAGCGCTTTTAAAATATCTTCAACACGATCTTTCGCATCGCCAAAAAGCATTTGGGTATTTTCTTTGAAGAATAATGGATTTTGCACGCCGGCATATCCTACCGCCATAGAGCGTTTGAATACGATGACATTTTGTGCTTTCCATACTTCTAATACCGGCATACCCGCAATTGGACTATTTGGATCTTCCATGGCAGCCGGATTAACCGTATCATTTGCACCGATAACCAATACTACATCGGTATCAGCGAAATCTTCATTGATTTCGTCCATTTCAAGCACAACGTCATAAGGTACTTTGGCTTCCGCTAAAAGCACGTTCATATGCCCCGGCAAACGACCTGCAACAGGGTGAATACCAAAACGTACGTTTACACCGCGTTCACGTAATTTTGCGGTGATATCCGCCACCGGATACTGTGCTTGCGCCACCGCCATACCGTATCCCGGCGTGATAATTACGGAGCTTGCGTTTTTCAGTAACTCAGCCACTTCTTCCGCTGTGGTTTCACGGTGTTCGCCTTGTTCTTCATCCGAAGACACTTGAACATCATTACCAAAACCACCTGCAATCACGCTGATAAACGAGCGGTTCATCGCTTTACACATAATGTAAGAAAGAATCGCCCCGGAAGAACCCACCAACGCACCGGTTACGATTAATAGGTCGTTGCTTAGCATAAAACCTGCCGCAGCCGCTGCCCAACCAGAGTAAGAGTTAAGCATGGAAACCACTACCGGCATATCCGCACCACCGATAGATGCCACTAAATGCCAGCCGAATGCCAGTGCGATTGCGGTCATTAATAATACAGGGAAAATATTTCCCGGATTGTTTAAAAAGGCAATCATCAATAATACAGAAACGACTATCGCTGCCAAATTTAATTTATGACGGTGTGGCAACATTAATGCTTTTGAATTAATTTTGCCGCTTAACTTACCGAATGCCACTACTGACCCCGTGAAAGTTACCGCACCGATAAAGATACCGAGAAACACTTCAACATTGTGAATAGTTGCCAGTGTTGCCTGTTCCGCAAGGAATTGCGCTTGTTGCACATTATCCAAACCGTTCGGCATAGTTGGAATATCGTGTAAACCGTAGCTGTTAAAGCCTACGAGGACAGCCGCCAAACCTACAAAACTGTGGAGAATTGCCACAAGCTCCGGCATTTCCGTCATTTCCACTTTTAACGCACGTTGAACACCGATTACACCGCCGATAATCATCGCAATGATGATCCAAAACGTTCCCTCGGAATGCGGGCCGAAAATGGTTGCCACGAGCGCAATCGTCATCCCGACAATCCCAAACCAACAACCTGCTTTGGCAGTTTCGTGTTTAGAGAGTCCCGCCAAGCTCATAATGAAAAGTAATGCTGCAACAATATACGCAGCCTGTACTAAACCTTCAGACATTACGTTCTCCTTAACCTTTTCTAAACATTGCCAACATACGTTGTGTTACACGGAATCCACCAAAAATATTGATGCTTGCCACCAAAATTGCCACAAAGGCTAACGCATCAATAAAGAAGTTACCCGTTGGCTGACGAATTTGCAGTAATGCACCCACAATAATGATGCCTGAAATGGCATTCGTTACCGCCATTAATGGTGTGTGAAGTGCATGGCTGACATTCCAAACTACGTAATACCCCACCACACAGGCTAATACAAATACCGTAAAGTGCGATAAGAAAGCCGCCGGCGCAACAGACGCAAGCCATAGGAATAACACGCCGACACCTGCCATCACACCGTATTTCACCCGCGGATCAGTCGGTTTGGCTTCTTTTTTGTCTGCCACAGGTGCAGTCTTAACATCTTGTTTTGGTTGGGCCGACACTTGAATTTGTGCCGGAGGAATTTCTTCCCCATCACGCACAACGGTCACACCGCGTAACACCACATCCTCAAAATCAATGTTAATGTTACCGTCTTTCTCTTTACACAAGAGTTTCAATAAATTAACTAAGTTTGTGCCATAAAGTTGAGAAGATTGTGTCGGTAAGCGACTTGGGAAATCCGTATAACCAATCACTTTTACTTGGTTTTCAGTGGTCACCACTTTACCCGCTTGGGTATATTCACAGTTACCGCCTGTTGCTGCCGCCAAATCCACGATCACCGAACCCGATTTCATAGAATCCACCATTTCTTTGGTGATCAAACGGGGTGCAGGTTTACCCGGAATCGCAGCCGTTGTAATGATAATATCCACTTCTTTGGCTTGCTCTGCATAAAGTTCCATCGCACGACGGTTAAATTCTTCCGACATAACTTTCGCATAACCATCGCCACTGCCGCCCTCTTCTTTAAAATCAATTTCTAAGAAGTTTGCCCCCATACTCTGAACTTGTTCTTTTACTTCCGGACGGGAATCAAACGCACGTACAATCGCACCAAGGCTATTTGCCGCACCAATCGCGGCTAAACCTGCTACACCTGCACCAATCACCAACACTTTCGCTGGTGGGACTTTACCTGCCGCGGTAATTTGTCCGGTGAAAAAACTACCAAATTCGTGTGCTGCCTCAATCACCGCACGATAACCGGAAATATTCGCCATGGAGCTTAATGCGTCCAAAGCTTGCGCGCGAGAAATACGCGGCACAGCATCCATTGCAAGCACATTGATTTTTTTCGCTGTTAATTTTTGCATTAACTCAGGATTTTGCGCACGCCAAATGAAACTGACTAGCGTTGCCCCTTCTTTCATTTGAGCGATTTCTTCATCTGTCGGCGGATTTACTTTAAAAATAATATCCGATTGCCAAATTTCAGCCGCCGTACCAATTTTTGCACCTGCGTCTAAAAATGCTTGATCCTCAAAACTTGCTTTAAAGCCCGCATCCTGTTCTACGATAACCTCAAAGCCCAATTTCAGGATTTGTTGAACCGTTTTTGGCGTTGCCGCCACACGCGCTTCATTATCAAGCAGTTCTTTTGGTACACCAATTAACATACTGTTTCCCTCTGTTTGATGATTGGGTTGATGATTTTATTGAATGAATTCAACTTCATTCTTCCGATAAATGACAAAAAGTCAGATGGCACTAACTGTATCATTTTTCAGTTAAAATGAGATATATTTTTTTCACTGTTTTTACAATATATTGTGATAGAGAGCACAAAAGTTAAACAAAAAGTGCGGTTAA
>NZ_MLHG01000052.1 GCF_001998825.1 Rodentibacter mrazii | reverse complement strand
GGCAACTATCGTGGTGATATTCTTATCAAAACAGATAATATCGAAAAAATGCGTGAGTTTTGTAAAGAATTTAAGAATAAATTTATTCTTAGTGAAATTGATAAGAAACTTGGGATTTTTAATCGGTATTGGCTTTATGAACCTTGTTTGGAAGAATATTCTTCTTTAATTTATTTTGACTCGGATATATTAACTATTCGGGATATTTCAGCAACATTAAAGTTATTCGAGCAAGGTAATTTAGCTAGCTTTATTGATGGAACCCCTTCTTTTGAAAAAATTCAAAATTATTTTGATGACACAGGGAGCTTTCCAACTCATAAATGGTATGGAATGCAGTATGTTGATAAAGACTATGTTCGTCAAACAAAAGCATTTCATGTATTAAACTCAGGTTTATTCATTATCAATGACTTAGCGAAAATAAAACCGATTATGGATAAGGTTATACGCTATCGATTTATGGAAGACAGGCATGGCGATCAACCATTTTTTAATATTGCTTTATATAACTCGGATCTTGATATTAAGACTTTGAATCATATAGGTCATTTAGGATTCTCTCATTCGAATTATGATTCATTTAAAAATTTAGATAAAGTGTTAATTCATTACAATATCGGTGTCGGTTACACTTCTAAACTGGATTTAATGAAAGAAACTTGGGCATATATAAATCGAATATAATAAAAAAGACGAACCAATGTTCGTCTTTTCTTTTTTTAATCGAAAATATTAAAAATTAACCCATACCGTATTTTTTTAATTTTTTGCGTAAAGTACCACGGTTGATACCAAGCATATTGGCTGCACGGGTCTGGTTGCCGCGAGTATATTGCATAACCATATCTAACATTGGGTGTTCAACTTCCGCTAATACTAATTCGTAAAGATCATTCACATCTTGACCATCTAACTGTGACAAATAATTGCGTAATGCTTGTTTGACAGAATCACGTAATGGTTTATTGGTTACTTGTGATTGAGAGTTTAAAACTGAAACAGTTAATGCTTCAGATGGATTACGTTGTTGTTCTAACATTTTTCTTTATCCAAAATTGAATTTAAAAAATCCTCTAACACAATAAGCTGCTCTTTGGCATCACTAATTGTGTTAAAAGCCTGTCTAAAAACGGAATCGGGTTGAATTCCCTGTAAATACCAAGCTACATGTTTACGTGCAATGCGATAACCTTTTTGTTCACCATAAAATTGATGTAATTCTTGAATATGGCGCAAAATTTGACCGCACTTTTCACTAAGACTTGGTGTTTGTGTTATCAAATTGTGCTCAATTAGGCTATCTACGGCTTTGAATAGCCACGGATTACCTAGCGCAGCACGACCGATCATAATTGCATCAGCACCTGTGTAATCAAGTACTGCTTTTGCTTTTTCAGCAGAATCAATATCGCCATTTGCAATTACAGGAATTGAAATAGCGCGTTTGACTGCACGAATATTGTCGTATTCGGCTTCCCCTTCAAAAAGACATTCTCTTGTCCGCCCATGAATCGTTAAAGCCTGAATACCGGATTGTTCGGCAATTTTGCCGATTTGTACGCAATTTCGATTGGATTTATCCCAGCCTGTGCGAATTTTTAAGGTGACCGGCACAGCAACTGCATTGACGACTTCCTGTAGAATTTTTTCTACCAAGTCGGGAAATTGTAATAAGGCTGAGCCTGCAAGTTTACGATTTACCTTTTTAGCGGGACATCCCATATTGATGTCGATAATTTCCGAACCGTATTCCACATTAACGGCAGCAGCTCGTGCCATTTCCAACGGATCGGAACCCGCAATTTGCACGGCATTAATGCCTAAATCCTCACTATGTGCTAAACGAAGTTTAGATTTCTCTGTATGCCAAACCTGAGGATTGGTGGACATCATTTCTGAGAATGTTAGCCCCGCACCATAATGCGCACAAAGACGGCGAAAGGGCTTATCGGTAATGCCTGCCATTGGTGCAAGTAAAACACGATTTTTTAATTGGTATGAACCGATTTGCATTTTACCTTTACCACCTTCAAGCAAGCCTAAATCCCATTATTGTCGAATAGGGTGACAACCGACAAGGCGTGCTATGATACGCATTTTGCCCTAGTTTGCAAAGTGAATTTTGTTCAAAAAATACACTTTTTTTGATTGACAAAAAGAAATTAAGCGGTTTTTAGTTTTCCTGTAATTCGACTCCATTCCTCACGCACTTCGACAGGATCTAAAGTAAAGGTTTGTGCGTAGGTTTCGCATACCGATTCAGCTTGCGTTTTCAAAATACCGGATAAACCAAGTACACCATTTTCTTTTACAAGCTGGCTAATCACCGGATAAAGCTCTCTTAATGGACCAGCCAGAATATTGGCAACAACTACATCGGCTTTTAGATTTTCCGGTTTCTCATCAGATAAAAAGAGTTGTAAATGATCTGACACACCGTTTTGTTCCGCATTATTACGGCTGGCAAGGATAGCTTGCGGATCAATGTCAATACCGACCGCACTTTTTGCACCCAGCTTTAATGCAGCAATCGCTAAAATACCTGAGCCACAGCCAAAATCAATCACGGTTTTGTCTTTTAAATCTAAGCTATCCAACCATTCCAGACAAAGCGCGGTTGTCGGGTGTGTACCGGTACCAAATGCAAGACCCGGGTCGAGCATGACATTGACAGCATTTTCATCAGGCACTTCACGCCAACTTGGACAAATCCACAAGCGTTTACCAAACTGCATTGGATGGAAATTATCCATCCATTCCCGTTCCCAATCTTTATCCTCAATTTGTTCGATTTTATAGGCAGTACTTTCATCCAAATAGCCTGATTGATAGAGTAAATCGACAATTTCCGTCATATTGGTTTCTGCATCAAATAGTGCCATCACATCCGTATTACCCCAAAGGCGGGTTTCACCGGGTAGCGGTTCAAAAATCGGTGTATCTTGGCTATCCATAAAAGTAACGGAAACAGCACCGATTTCTTCGAGAAAATCGCTTGTTTTTTCTGCTTTTTCATTTGTGCTGTTTAGGCGAATTTGAATCCAAGCCATGTATGTGTTTTCCTTAATTTTATAAAATGAGACATTATACCGATTTTTTCAAAAATTTCGGCAGTAAAGTCGAGCCGAGAGTGGCAAGCATGATGAGTGTGATACCAAGTGAGGTGGAAAATGAGAGCGTTTCACCGAGTAAAACCACTGCAAATAAAATACCGAATAAAGGCTCAAGAGAAACTAAAATACCGGAAAGATTGGCATCTACGCTGTTTAGCCCTTTATTCCACAGCCAGTAGGCAAGCCAACTGCAACCAATGGCAAGATAAAATAGTCCAGCAATACCGTAACCGTTTAGGTTAATTTCCCAACTTTCTGTCAAAATCAGTATGAAAGGCAGTGTAGTCATTGTTCCTAATACAATAGTTACTGCGGTGTAGGCTTGTGTAGAGACTTTGACCACGACGGCGCGTGTCCAACGTAATACGCTGGCAAAAATGACACCGGCACTCAGCACTAATAGGCAGCCAAACAGGCTTATTTCATTGATCCCCTCGTTGTGTTGCCCACCATTGATCATCACGGCAACCCCTAAAAATGCGATAGCACCGAAGAGCCAATGAAACCATTTGGCTTTGTCTTTGAAAAAGAAATGACCGACAAACACCACCAATAATGGTTCAAGCCCGATCATAGTAACGGCACTGGCAGCAGAGGTATATTTTAAACCGATAAACTGTAATAAAAAGACAGCGGTATAGTTAAAGAAGGCAAGCCACCAAAGCTGCTTACGCATGGGCTTGTCAATTTTTTTCCAACGGCGTAAAAAGAGGGGGAACACGAAAATCATCGCAATAATTAACCGCACTTGAACAACAAGCACAGGATCCATCATTGAATAGGTGAATTTTGCGGCGATTAATGAACTGCTCCAAAGGAGCAGAGCGATAATTTGGTAGATCATAGACATTCCGTTATTTTTCAAGTGCGGTCACAAAAAACAAGTTTTTTGAACGTTGGCTTTGCCAACGGCTCCAAAGGAGTGGATAAATCACTTTAGTGATTTATGAATAATTTTTCACTTGTTTTCACTGGGCGACTTTCTCCCCATTTATTCCCTACTAAGAATGCGATTAAACCGAATATTAATGCTGGAACGATTTGATGGAATCCAAGTAGTTTGACACTGAGTTGTGTGAGCAAAATATAGCTGCCCAAGCCGACAATCATCGAGCTTAATGCGCCGTACGCATTGGCTTTATCCCAATAAATACCCAACACGATAACCCATAAAAATGCGGCTTCCAACCCACCAAAAGCGAACAAGTTTAGCCAAATGATCATATCTGGCGGATTAAGGGCAGCGAGGATTAAAAGTGCGGTTAAAATCAGCGTAATAATGGAAGAAAAATAGCTGATTTTTTTTTCGTTCTTTGCTGCCTCTTCCGGTTTAGCGGAAAGGTATAAATCTTTGACAAAAATTGAGGAGGATTGAATAAGTTGCGCATCAATCGTTGACATAATGGCAGACATTGGGGCGGCTAAAAAAATCCCCGCTATAATTGGCGGTAGCACTTGTAACATTAATGTTGGAATAACCTGATCGGCAATGGTGAGTTCAGGTATAACCGCACGTCCCAGTGCGCCGGCTAAATGCATACCGAACATAATTAAAGAAAGCACAATGGTGCCGATCAACATACCTTGATGTAAGGCTTTACTGTCTTTAAATGCCATACAACGAACCGCCGTGTGCGGTAGCCCTACCACTCCGAAACAAACCAAAATCCAAAATGATGCCATAAATTGAAAATCGAGCATCTCGTTTGGGCCGTAAGGGGTAACTAACGCAGGATCAATTTCGGTTAATTTATTGACCGCACTTTCTACTCCCCCAAGAGCATAAATTGTGCCGCCAAGTAAAATGATTGTACCAATGATCATCACCGTACCTTGGATAGTATCGGTCAGCACAACAGCGCGAAAACCACCGATAAAGGTATAGATTCCCACGGTGAAAGCGAAAAGTAAAAGTGCCTGCGTGTAAGAAATTCCGATAGTTGTTTCAAGCAATCGTGCACCGCCGATAAATTGCACGGTCATCGCGGCAAAAAAAGCGAGTAATAAGGCAAGGCTTGAAATCCAGACAAGATATTTGTTTTTGTAACGATACAGAAAAAGATCATTGATAGTGAGCGCATTGGTTTCACGGGAAAGAAGAGCGAATTTTTTGCCCAACGCACCTAAAGCAAGCCATACTGCCGGCACCTGAATCATCGCTAATAGTACCCACCCCAGACCATATTTATATGCTGCTCCCGGTCCACCGACAAAAGAACTGGCGCTGGCATAGGTGGAGGCAGTTGTCATGGCAAGCACAAAACCTGTCATTGAGCGATTACCTACATAATATTCCGTTAAAAAATCGCCTTTCGTACGTTTTACATAAGCGTAAATAGCGGCACCAAATACAAAGGCAAGATAGATAACTAAGGGGAAAATAATACCTAAATTCATTGTTTCTCTCCTTTGTCATCTTGCTTTATTTCGAGCGAAATATCTTGATAGATAATTCTAATCAGCCAATAACCGACCACAATAAATAAAATCGGCAGATAAATGCAAGAAAGTTCAAACCAAAGGGGAAAACCGATTGGCCCAAGTGTATTTTTAGGCAAGTAAGCACATAAACACCAACCAATCACATAGAAGAACGTTAGTCCTAATGCCCATCGTGCTTCCTTGGCGGCTTGTTTGTATCGCTGTGTGAGTGTCATAGTGTGTATCCTTAGTTAAAATGTTTTACTCATTTCTAAATAAATACGGTTTTTATCATAACTATAAAAAGGATGGTTACTTTTTATTTTTTGATACGTCCATGTTAGTTTTGGTGTAATACCCCAAAAATAAATATTTCGATGCCACAGTGTGAGTGCTGCAAAATATTCATCATTCTTTTGACGAATATTAAAGAAATCAACATCTTTATAGATTCGTCTTGCATAAGCAAGGTTTAATCGGGTGGAAATACCGAGCGGCCATTCTTGTCCCCAACCTAAACGGATATTTTTGCGTTGGTAAGCATTATCACGATCACGGGTATTTTCACGATTATAATCAATACCTGCAAGCCAATATTGCCCGCTCTTAGGAACAAAAAGTAGGGTGTTTGACCAAAGATAGCTATTACCATTTAAATGTTTTCGCCAGTCATAACGTTGTTTGCCATATTCAAGTGCGGTTGAAATTTGCCATTTTTCATTCAACCAATAATTGATATCCGCACGCACACCGCTATTTTTAGAATATTGTTTTAGCGAATCACTGCCTGACGAACCACCTCCGTACCAACGCTTTTCTGTAAAGGGAGTAAATGAGCCTTCAAAACGAGCGGTTTGATAGCCCCATCCTGCACCAACCCGCAAGTTTAATTCATTATATTTTTTATTATTCCAAAAGTATTTACCTTGCCCTTCAAGTTGTAATTTAGTGAAGATATTATTTGCCCAAGACCATTTTTTCTCAGTATTTAAATAGTAGGAAAAACCTTGTGCACTTTCTTTTTCCCAAGCCTGCCAGTTATCAATTTTAGTGCCGCTTTTGGGGGCATTATTGATGTTTGATTCATTTAAATAACTTACTCCACCGCTCACTTTCCATTGGCTCCGTTTGTTTAAGGCGGATAAATATTGATCGATAATTTTAATTGTTTCCGATGATAGGTTTTCCGCTCGCAATTTTTGAAATTGATCTTTTGCCGCCTCATTGTCATTATTTAAGAATAAAGCTTGGGCTAGTTGATAACGTAAGGCGATGAGGTTGGGATGCTCGCTAAATAAAGCGCGATAACGTTTTACCGCCTGTGAAAAATCGCCTTGCTGACGCAGCATAATCGTTTCAGCCCAAGCCAATAAAGTGGGATCTTGATTGGGTAAATTTTTATAAAGCGGGAGTAAAATTTTTACTGCTTGAGCGTTATTTTGAAAAACTGCAGGAACTAATCCGCCAATAATTAAATCGGGGTGTTGCTGTAATTCGCTACTACTGATTGAAATACTTTTGCCTTTTGACATAGAAATTTGTTCTTCGGGCTGTGGAAGTACCGGTTTTGCTACATTAATTCGCTCATCTCTCACATCATTTTTGGATTGAGCAAGCTCGGCAGAGGTATTGAGTGTGAATAATACACAAAAGGTTGAAAGGAAAATTTTACCGAATTTCATTAATTTTTGTTCTCTTGGATATGAATAAAGCAAGCGCGATGGCTTGCTTTATAATTCTAGGTTTTAGCGTTATTTTTTTTGTGCACCAAAGGCCGCGCCCCAAGACTCATCGTTACCTTGTGCTAGACCCGCCATCTCTTTTGCACTATTGCCATAGAATTTACCTTCTACATTGCCGGATGAGGGTAGGGAAGCTGAATTTGCTGTCCCACTGAATGTATTCCCTGAAATTCTTGCATTGATATTGATAGGTTGAATATTTTGAACCTCAAGTGCACCGTTTAAGGTTTTGTTCCCAAAATCAACATTAAATTTAGATGATCCGATGTAATAATCTGTATCATCTAATACTTGTACAGCAGCGGAAATAATAGATTCACCTGAATAAGTTGCTACACCCGATGTCGGCATATTTTTAGTTGGATTTCCGTTATAGAACATATAGTTACTGCTATTTTCATCCAAAGGATCACTCACGCCAAAACGGATATCGGAATAACGACCACAGCATACTTTTATATCGCCTATGTTTGTCCAACTTCCAGCATTAATATTTGGGAATCCAATAGTAATATTGGTGCCATCTACATTTATAGAGGTGGTGTTGTAACCATTTAATGTTGCAGTTCGCACCTTAACATCGTCATCCTGTTCTGTGATTATAAGTGTAGCACCTGTTCCATTTCGTACTTGTTGGGCTTGGTTATTAGGCTTTTGATTGGTTTGTGAATTATTTGTCGGCTGACTTGTTTGAGTATTGTTTGATGCATTATTTTGCTGTGGTGGATTATCGCTACTGCTGCCACCGCTACTACTCCCACAAGCTGAAATCATTAATGCTGCAAATGTTGTTAAACCAAATTTGATCAATGTGTTTTTTGTTAGAGTCATAAAAGATTCCTTAGAAGTTAATGGTTAGGATTTAACCGATGACTAGTATAGCTTAATGAATAATTTTTGTTAAGTAGATAGCATATTAGATAGATTTAAAAGGACTTCATGAATTTTAAGTTTCTTGAAGATGAATAAAGCAAGCACGGTGGCTTGCTTTATAATTCTAGGTGTTCATTTTATTGTTTTGCAGCACCAAAAGCGGCATTCCAAGATTGATCATTGCCCTGTGCAAGACCTGCCATCTCTTTCGCATTATTGCCGTAGAATTTACCTTCTACTTGACCATTCGATAACGTAGTTGAATCGGTTGTCCCTGTAAATGAATTACCTGAAATTTGAGCATTAATTTCTACTTTTACTGGCTGGAGATTCCTATTTGGGATGTTGAGTGAACCTTCTAAGGTTTTATTTCCAAAATCGACATTAAATTCAGATGAACCACGGTGGTACTCTTTTGGTTCTAACCCATACACGTTTCTTACAGAAATGATGGTATCTCCGGAATAAGTCGCTCCCCCTGATGTAGGCATATTTTGAGTTGGATTTCCGTTGTAGAACATATAGCCATTGCTATTTTCATTTAAAGAGTCACTCACTCCAAAACGAGTATCAGAATAACGGCCACAGCATACTTCAAGTTTTCTTCCCTCTACGATCGTAGCTGTCCAATCTTGAATATCAATGTCTGGCAATCCTATGATAATGTCAACTCCATCTACATTTATAGAGGTTGTGTCGTAAAGATTTAATGTTGCAGTTCTTACATTATCATCAACTTTTGATATTACAATTGCCTCACCGGTTTTGTTTCTCTCCAGTTGGGGTTGATTGTCAGATGCTTTGTTATCAGATGTTTTATTATCAGATGTTTTATTATCAGATGCTTTATTATTAGATGGTTTATTATCAGATGTTTTGTTATCAGATGTTTTGTTATCAGATGTTTTGTTATCAGATGTTTTGTTATCAGATGTTTTATTATCAGATGGTTTATTATCAGATGGTTTATTTATCTGTTGACTTGTTTGAGTATTGTTTGATGCATTATTTTGTTGTGGCGGATTATTACTACTGCTGCCAGAGCCACTTCCACAAGCTGAAATAATTAACGCAGCCAGAGCTGTTAAACCAAATCTTGTCAATGAAATTTTTGTTAGTTCCATAAGATACCTCGTACAATTAATGAATAAAATTAAGATGAGTCAGAGTTAAAACGCTGGAAAGTCTATCAAAACTCGTGTAGCTTGTTAAGGGAATAAAAGATGAATTATCAATAACTTAAAAAATAAAAGAGCGGTCAAAAAATCTTATACATTTTTGATCGCGCTTTTCTGATAGACGAAATTATTTTACACGAGAAACATATTCGCCTGAACGGGTATCGACTTTAATTACTTCGCCGATTTGCACGAACAGAGGAACTTTCACTACTGCGCCGGTGCTGAGGGTTGCCGGTTTGCCACCGGTTCCTGCGGTATCACCTTTCAAGCCCGGGTCGGTATCCACGATTTCTAATTCGACAAAGTTTGGTGGAGTCACAGTGATCGGCGAACCATTCCATAGGGTAACGATACAATCTGCTTGATCTAATAACCATTTTTCTGCATCACCCACTGCTTTGGCATCGGCTGAATATTGTTCGAAAGTTTCCGGGTGCATGAAATACCAGAACGCGTCGTCTTTGTATGAGTAGGTTAGGTTTAGATCCATAACATCAGCGGCTTCAACGGATGTACCGGATTTGAAGTTCACATCCAATACTTTGCCTGAAATTAATTTACGAATGCGGGTGCGGGTAAATGCTTGACCTTTTCCCGGTTTGACGAATTCGTTTTCAATGATTACGCAAGGCTCACCGTCTTGCATAAATTTTAGACCCGGTTTGAAATCACTGGTAGTATATGTAGCCATATTAAATATCCTAATAAAGAAAGATGGTTTGAAAAGTGCACATTTTAACTCAAGATCCGGTGATTAGAGAAGAACAAAATTGGCTCGCTATTCTAAAAAATGCGATTTCCGATCCTCAAATATTACTAAAAACACTCGATTTACCGGAAAAGGATTTTGAACATGCATTAAATGCCCGAAAACTTTTTGCCCTTCGTGTCCCTCAATCTTTTGTCTCAAAAATGGAAAAAGGTAATCCGAATGATCCACTCTTTTTGCAAGTGATGTGTTCCGATTTAGAATTTGTGCAGGCTGAAGGGTTTTCAACAGATCCTCTTGAGGAGCAAAATGCTAATGCCGTACCAAACATTCTACATAAATATAAAAACCGTCTTTTGTTTATGGTAAAAGGCGGTTGTGCGGTAAATTGTCGTTATTGTTTTCGCCGCCATTTTCCTTATGAAGAAAATCCGGGTAATAAAAAAAGTTGGCAACAGGCATTGGATTATATTGCTGAACATACTGAAATAAAAGAAGTGATATTTTCCGGCGGAGATCCGTTGATGGCAAAAGATCACGAGTTGGAATGGCTGATAAAACGCCTCGAAAATTTACCGCACTTACAGCGTTTGCGTATCCACACCCGTCTGCCGGTGGTCATTCCACAGCGGATTACTGATAAATTTTGTGAGATTTTAGCGAAAAGCCGCCTGCAAACAGTAATGGTGACACACATTAATCATCCTAATGAAATTGATGAGTTTTTAGCCCATGCGATGAAAAAACTTCGCCATGCAGGCGTAACGCTTCTTAACCAATCGGTTCTTTTGAAAGGGATTAATGATGATGCCCGAGTGTTGAAAACCCTAAGCGATAAATTATTTCAAGTCGGTATTTTGCCTTATTATTTGCATTTGTTGGATAAGGTGCAAGGCGCAAGCCATTTTTTAGTCGGCGATAGGCAAGCAATGGCGATTTATAAAACCTTGCAATCGCTCACTTCCGGCTACCTTGTGCCTAAACTTGCCCGTGAAATTGCCGGTGAGCCAAATAAGACTTTATACGCTGAATAAGATCCGATAAAATACCCAAGATTTTTACCGCACTTTTGTGCTTCTCACTAAGACTACACTGGACAATAATAATTAACTGAGGTAATTCTGTGGATTCCATGAATAACAATCAATCAAACGAAAATAAATCGCAAAACGAACTTGATCTTGGATTAAATCAAGCGGATGCCGTGACACCAAGAAAACCGGTTCAATCGAATGATTCCTTATTGGGTAAAGCGAAAGGCTTGAAAGATTTGTTTGGGCGCAAAGAGCAAGCCGGGACGCAATTCCATGTGCGTAAAGAACCGACATTTGGCGAAAGTCATCCTCAGTCAAGTTTCACGGAAACAGTTAAAGTGACGGCTGAAAATGTTGAACAAAAGCTGGAGTCCGCCATTGAATCCGTGACTGAAGAGGTTGAAACAAAAGTGGAAAATGCCGTAGAAAGTACGGTTTCAGCAACAGAGCAGGCAAAGGAAACTCTAGCCGCAGGTGCAACCGCCGCCGCGACAGCGCTGAAACGCCCTGAAAAATGGAAAATTCTTCAAATTTTACCGGAAAAACACCGTCGTCTCTTTATTGCAATTTTAGCGTTGGTTTTACTTTTAATCGTATTTTTTGCGTTAAAACCAAATTCCGATACGGTGGAGTCTTTTGAGCAACAAAACAGTAATGAAATTCCGGTACAGTTCCAGTCTTTAGATCAATCGCAACCGGTTGAAACAACGGTGTTAGATAATATTCCTGCGCCACAAGAAAACGCACCATCAGAGGAAAATCAAGCGCAGACAGCATCTGCGAATACGGCTGAACCGGGTAAAATGGAATATGTTGGCAATCAAAAAGAGACAACCGGTTCACCAAAAGCAACAGGAGTCGCCTCATCCGTTAATGAAACGGTTTCCCAACCTGTTCCTGTCGCTCCTGTTCGTAGCGAATCGGTTAAACAAGTTGAACGTACCGTTGGAAATGTCCGTGACACCGTAAAACATGAAGTGGTTAAGCCAGTTACTCAAGAACGTAAAACCGTAGAAAAACCGACAGCGAAACCGGTTCAACCTAAAACTGAAACTGTGAAGAAAGCGCCTGTTCAAGAAACAAAAGCGGCATCGAAGAACGAACGCAAAGTTCAAGTTGTTGAGGCAAAACCTGCAACGAATACGGCAAGAGTAGCATCAAACAGCGCAAGTAAAACCTTAACGGTACCGAAAGGTGTTTCTCTTATGCAAGTATTTCGCGATAACAATTTAAATATTTCCGATGTGAATGCGATGACAAAAGCAAACGGTGCGGGTAACGCATTAAGTAGCTTTAAGCCGGGTGATAAAGTTCAAGTTTCCCTGAACGGACAAGGGCGTGTAAGTGAGCTGCGTTTATCTAACGGAGCGAAGTTTGTGCGTCAGGCTGACGGGTCATATCAATTCAAAAAATAATTCTAAGGGCGAATATTCGCCCTTTTTGTTTCCTTTTGGTGAAGGTTTATGTTAAGAAAAACATTGCTTATTTTGACCGCACTTTTGCTTGGCGGTTGTACTCAAAGTACGTTACTAAATGAACCGCCCCCGCAAAAAATGGTGGTGCAGAAGGTTGATAAAACCTCACAAATAGGCTCGGCAAAATTGTATTGTTGCAAAGATGATAAAGAAGTTCGAGTTGTGCATAGCACACAAAAGCGAAATAAGAAAATGTTGAAACGTGTTTCTGTCACTTTTAATCATGTCACGGAAAGATTAACACTGATGATTTCAGAAAGAGGTAATAACTACGGAAATATCCGTTGGACATGGTTAGAACGCAGTGATTTTAGTACCTTGAAGACCAGTGTCGGTGAGATTTTGGCGGAGCAATGTGTCTTGAAATCTTCCGACGCATCATTGAGTAAATAATACGTGCAAACCGAACTTCAGCGTGGTTTTGTGTTACACCGCCGCCCTTATAGTGAAACCAGTTTGTTAGTGGATTTATTCACGGAGGAAAACGGTCGTCTTACTGTGATTGCAAAAGGCGCTAGAGCAAAACGTTCAACTTGGAAATCCGTCTTACAACCTTTTACCCCCTTGTTATTACGTTGGACGGGAAAAAGTGGTTTGAAAACGCTCACTAAAGCAGAGCCTGCTGCAATCACTTTACCATTGCAACAAACCGCACTTTATAGCGGCTTTTATGTGAATGAATTGCTCACACGTGTTATTGAGCCGGAAACGGCTAATCCTCAATTATTCCAACATTACCTAAAATGCTTAACGAGCTTGGCGACAGAAACCAATGTGGAACCTTGCTTACGTTTATTTGAATTTAACTTGCTGCAAATTCTCGGCTATGGTGTGGATTTTCTGCATTGTGCCGGCTCGGGTCAGCCGGTAGATTCTACAATGACTTACCGTTATCGTGAGGAAAAAGGCTTCATCGCTTCATTGGTGAAAGATAATCTCACTTTTTACGGACGTGATCTGATTGCCTTTGCTACTCTTGATTTTTCCGATGAGGCCGTACGTCAAGCAGCCAAGCGTTTTACACGTATCGCGCTCAAACCATACCTCGGCGATAAGCCGTTGAAAAGCCGGGAATTATTCACTCAAAATATTTTATTTTTAAAATAATGGCACTGCTTTATACCCCACAGAAAAAATTAAATAAGCCACAAAAGATCACTGCAAAAATTATTGAGCTGGATTACCAAGGATTGGGTGTGGCAAAAATTAACGGTAAAACTTGGTTTATCGAAAATGCATTGCCACAAGAAAAAGTGGAAGCCCTTGTCACAGAAGAAAAACGCCAATATGGGCGAGCGGTGGCGAAAAAATGGCTTGAAAAAAGCCCCAATAGGGTTTTGCCGCCGTGTCAGTATTATGAACGTTGTGGTGGCTGCCAAGCCCAACATATTCCTATTGAAATGCAACGTGAAGCCAAACAGTCTGCTCTGTTCAAACGCTTGGCAAAACTTCAGCAAGAATCTATTGATTTTCAACCAATGATTTGTGGTGAACCTTGGGGTTATCGCCGTCGTGTGCGCTTGAGTTTGTGGTTTAATCCGAAAACCAAACAAATTGAAATGGGGTTTCGTCAGAAAAATTCTCACGATTTGATCGCGGTGGAACATTGTGACGTGCTTGAACCGGCCATCAATAATTTACTGCCAAAACTGACCGCACTTTTAGCCCAATATTCCGCCCCTAAACAGCTTGGGCATATTGAGCTGGTATCCGCCGATAATGGTATCGCCATGTTGTTACGCTATACAAAAAATTTAGCTAAAAACGACCGCACTTTATTGTTGAATTTTGCCGAACAAGAAAATCTTATGCTGTTTTTACAAAATGATGACGGCATTGAACAAATTCGTGGTGATTTACCTTACTATCAATTTGCTAACGGCATTAAATTGAATTTTGATATTCGTGATTTTATTCAAGTCAATCGTTTCTTAAACGAAAAAATGGTACAAACGGCATTGGATTGGCTTGACTTAAATGCACAAGATCGCGTACTGGATTTATTTTGTGGCATGGGTAATTTCACGCTTCCTATGGCGAAACGGGTTAAAAGTGCTGTAGGAATTGAAGGTGTTTTTGAGATGGTTCAAAAGGCGACACAAAATGCCGAATGTAATCGGATCAATAATATTGAATTTTTTCAGGCAAATCTTGACCAACCTTTTATTAATCAACCTTGGGCAAATCAGCCTTTCAACAAAATTTTGCTCGATCCGCCTCGTAGCGGTGCAGCGTTTGCATTAAAGGCACTTTGTCAATTAAAGGCGGAGAAAATGCTTTATGTTTCTTGTAATCCCGCCACTTTGGTGCGTGATGCGGAAATTTTGCTCGGGTTTGGTTATAAAATCGAAAAAAGCGCAGTGATTGATATGTTTCCCCATACGGGACATTTAGAATCTATTACGTTATTTTCTACAAAATAAGTCGGTTATTCTGTTACAATGACAAGCTAAAATGGAGTGAAAGAGAGGGCGTTACGCTTTCTTATCAACAAGGGGGGATTATGGTTGCTGTTCGCAGTTCTCATTTGTTAAATCCGCAAGATTTTGTGATTGAACAATGGTGTACAGCGTTAAAACTGACAGAGCAAACGGAAAAAACGTTGATTGACGCTTGGTATTATTCACGTGAGCTAATAACAGCCCATCCTGATGAAATGCAAAATGCGACATTGACACTCCAATCTGGTGTAGAAATGGTGGAAATTCTGCACGAACTTAATATGGACTCGGAAAGTCTTGTTACCGCTATGCTTTTCCCGATAGTGGCGAACCGTTTGGTGGATTGGGAAGTATTGGAAGAGAAATTCGGTACGAAAATCCTCAAGTTACTGAGCGGGGTTGAGGAAATGGATAATATCCGCCAACTCAATGCCAGCCATTCCGCCAATGTCTTACAAGTGGATAATGTCCGTCGTATGCTACTTGCCATGGTTGATGATTTCCGTTGTGTGATTATCAAACTTGCGGAACGTATCACTTTCCTCCGTGATGCGGAAAATCGCTGTTCCGAAGAAGAAAAAGTTCTTGCCGCTAAAGAATGTTCTAATATTTATGCGCCGCTGGCAAACCGTTTAGGCATCGGACAGCTTAAATGGGAGTTGGAAGATTACTGTTTCCGTTATTTACACCCCGAACAATATCGTGCTATTGCCAAATTATTACAAGAACGCCGTTTGGATCGAGAACACTACATTGCCGATTTTGTAGAAGAAATCAGCCGCCATCTGCGTAAAAATATTGAACATGTTGATGTGTATGGTCGCCCAAAACATATTTATAGTATTTGGCGTAAAATGCAGAAAAAACACTTAGAATTTGGTGACTTATATGATGTCAGAGCGGTCAGGATTATCGTCCGAAAATTACAAGATTGTTATACTGCATTGGGCATTGTTCATACCCATTTCAAACATTTGCCAAAAGAATTTGATGATTACGTCGCAAACCCGAAACCGAACGGCTATCAGTCTATTCATACCGTTGTGTTAGGAAAAGGCGGTAAGCCGATTGAAGTACAAATACGCACCCAACAAATGCATGATGATGCGGAATTAGGCGTTGCAGCGCACTGGAAGTACAAAGAAGGCACAACGGGGTCGATGTCGGCGTATGAAGAAAAAATCGCATGGTTACGCAAATTGCTCGCCTGGCAGGATGATATTACCGATTCCGGCGAAGTGATGGCGGAATTACGAAGTCAAGTATTTGACGACCGTGTCTATGTGTTTACTCCAAAAGGGGAGGTGGTGGATTTACCGACCGGCTCTACCCCGCTTGATTTTGCTTATGCCATTCATAGTGAAATCGGTCATTGCTGTATTGGTGCGAAAGTGTCGGGGCGAATTGTGCCGTTTACTTATCAACTACAAATGGGTGATCAAATTGAAATTATCACTCAAAAAAATCCGAATCCGAGTCGGGATTGGCTCAATCCAAACTTAGGTTTTACCCATACGGCAAAATCGCGGGCAAAAATTCAAGCATGGTTTAAAAAACAGGATCGCGACAAAAACGTGCCGGCAGGGAAAGAATTACTGGATAATGAATTAACCCGTTTAAATCTCAGCCTCAAGCAGATCGAGCCTTATGCCTTACCACGCTATAACTTGAAAAATATTGATGATCTTTATGCGGGGATCGGCAGCGGAGATATTCGTCTCAATCATTTGGTGAATTTTTTACAAAATAAGCTCATCAAAGTGAGCGCAGAACAAGTTGATCAAGAAATTCTGCGTCACGTGGCAAATAAAAGTGCGGTCAATTCTCAGCAAAAAAATCATGGCAAGAACGACTACGTTATCGTAGAAGGGGTAGGAAATTTAATGCACCATATTGCCCGTTGTTGCCAGCCGATTCCGGGGGATGCGATTGTCGGTTATATCACAATGGGGCGTGGCATTTCTATTCACCGTAGCGATTGCGAACAGTTTTTAGACTTACAAGCAGCACATCCTGAACGTGTGGTGGAATCTATTTGGGGTGAAAATTATGCCAGTGGCTTCCATATTAATATCCGTATTGTGGCAAGCGATCGTAACGGTTTATTGCGTGATATTACGACAGTATTGGCGAATGAAAAAATCAGTGTACTGGGCGTATCCAGCCGAGCTGATACGAAAAAGCAATTAGCGACGATTGATATGGAAATTGAACTTCACAATGTAGAAAGTTTAAGCAAAATCTTGGCAAGAGTTTCAAAGTTGAACGATGTGATCGAAGCCAAGCGTTTATAAAATAGGAATCTTTATGCATAAAACAACGGGTTTAACCCATTTAATTAATTCGACAAAATATTCCCTTCAAGGCTTAAAAAGCGCATTCAAGCATGAAACCGCTTTCCGCCATGAATGTTTGCTTGCGGTAATTTTAATCCCGCTTGCCTTTTTCTTAGGAGAAACCAAGATTGAAATCGCTTTAATGATTTCGTCCGTTTTACTTGTACTGGCGGTGGAATTATTAAACAGTGCCGTTGAAGCCGTGGTTGATCGCATCGGAACCGAACGCCACGAGCTTTCCGGTCGAGCCAAAGATCAAGGCTCTGCTGCCGTATTTATCGCCCTTTGTATTGTTGGCGTGATATGGGGAAGTATTTTATTCTTCTAAAGTGCGGTCGGTTTCAGGAAAGATTTTCGGCTTATGTGTCAGCATAAGCCGTTTTTATGTTGCTCGTGCTAGACGGTGATTAATTCGACAGTGAGCTCTTTAATGGCATGTTGTACGGGCTCAACGAGATTTTTATCACAAATAATGCGATCAAAACGAGTTAAGGGACAAATATGGAATGTTGCCACTTTGCCATATTTTGAGGAGTCCGAGACTAAGATTCTTTGATTCGCGGCATCAAGCAAGGCTTTTTTCACCGGCAATTTATTTTCATCGGGCGTGGTTAATCCTTTCAATGTCCATGATGATGTAGAAACAAATGCGATATCAATAGAAAGTTGCCGAAGGAATTGACCGGCGAGTTCCCCAACGGAAGAATGATTCAATTTATTCACGGTTCCGCCAATGTGAATCAACTCACATTGCCCGTTTGTCATAAGAAAATGCGCAATGGAAAAATCATTTGTAACCACTAAGAGATCATCACGTTCAATTAAACGGTAAGCGATTTCCAATGTTGTGGTGCCGGCATCAAGATAGATTGTCGTATTGGTTGGAATTTGTTGTGCGGCAAATTTACCGATTTGTTCTTTTTGAGTATGAAAAAGAAGTGATTTATCTTGGTAAGTGGGTTCAAAAGACAAATGCTCTTGCATTTTTACACCGCCCGATATGGATACCACTTTTCCCATTTCTTCTAATTTTTGAATATCGCGGCGAATAGTCATATGAGAAACATTCAGCGATTCAGCCAGTTGTGTAATGCTGACTACATCTTTTTGATTGATTAAATTGAGCAACAATTTTTGACGTTCTGCAGGAATCATAACATCCTCTCCAAAATTTTCTTCATTATATCGTTTTTTCCTCTTTATTTGTTTTCTTTCTTTTTTAACAAAAAATAACATAAATGTTAATATTTGTGATCTTGTTCACGTTTTTTTATTTTGAAACCTGTCAGAATGCCTTTCATTAAATCAACGAATAATTCGTGGAGGAAACGAGATGACAAACAAACCTTATTCAGTTGCCATAATTGGCCTAGGCGCAATGGGAATGGGCGCTGCACAATCTTGCGTGAAGGCAGGATTGACAACCTACGGCGTCGATCTTAATACAACCGCACTTGAAAAATTAAAACAAGACGGCGCTTATGCCGTCAGCCAAAGTGCGGTCGATTTTGCTGATAAATTAGATGCCGTGGTATTGCTTGTCGTCAATGCCGCACAGGTCAATGCTGTGCTATTTGGTGAAAATGGTTTAGCGGAAAAACTGAATAAAGGTGCTGCAGTGATGGTTTCTTCAACCATATCGGCACAGGATGCGAAAGAGATTTCACAAAAATTAACAAATTTAGGTTTAATCATGTTAGATGCGCCTGTTTCCGGTGGGGCAGCAAAAGCTGCTGCAGGAGAAATGACGGTCATGGCATCCGGTTCAAAACAAGCGTTTGATAAATTACAGCCTGTCCTCGATGCGGTGGCAGGTAAGGTGTACAACATTGGCGAAGAAATCGGCTTAGGAGCTACGGTGAAAATTATTCATCAATTACTCGCAGGCGTCCACATTGCCGCAGGAGCAGAGGCGATGGCACTAGCCGCCAAGGCTGGCATTCCCCTTGATTTAATGTATGACGTCGTGACCAATGCGGCAGGTAATTCATGGATGTTTGAAAACCGAATGAAACATGTCGTAGAAGGGGATTATTCTCCGCTCTCTATGGTGGATATTTTTGTGAAAGATTTAGGGTTGGTAAACGATACGGCAAAATCTTTACATTTCCCACTTCACCTTGCCAGTACCGCCTATTCAATGTTCACAGAAGCCAGCAATGCCGGCTATGGAAAAGAAGATGACAGCGCAGTGATTAAAATTTTCAGCGGCATTGAGTTGCCGAAAAAAGGAGCATAACGATGTTAGGTGTTATTGCGGATGATTTCACCGGTGCGAGCGATATTGCCAGTTTTCTTGTAGAAAACGGTTTGAACACGGTGCAAATGAATGGTGTACCGAACAAGGCATTAACGGAAAAAGTGGATGCCATTGTCATTAGCTTAAAGTCTCGTTCAAATCCGGTGGAAGAAGCCATCGAACAATCCTTACAAGCGCTTGACTGGTTACAAAAGAGCGGTTGTTCTCAGTTCTATTTTAAATATTGCTCGACCTTTGACAGTACCGAAAAAGGCAATATCGGGCCGGTAACGGATGCCCTATTAGAGGCGCTTAATGATGATTTTACAGTGATTACGCCGGCTCTACCGATTAATGGAAGAACGATTTTTAACGGTTATTTATTTGTTGGCAACCTGTTGCTGAATGAATCCGGAATGCGTCATCACCCGATTACCCCGATGAAAGATGCCAATCTTATACGTTTAATGGATGCGCAAGCCAAAGGAAAAACGGGCTTGGTGAGCTATGCGGAGGTGATTCAAGGCGCAGATCATGTGAAATCTTGTTTTACCCAATTAAAACAAGCGGGATTCCGTTATGCGGTGGTGGATGCGGTAGATAATAGCCAGCTTGCTGTCCTTGCGGAAGCCGTGAGTGATTTCAAATTAGTCACCGGCGGTTCCGGACTCGGGGCTTATATGGCGGCGAGATTAAGCGGCGGAAAAAAAGCAGAGGACGCATTTGTACCGAGAAAAGCACGAAGTGTGATTCTTTCCGGATCTTGTTCCGAAATGACCAATAAACAAGTGAAACTTTATAAGGAAAAAGCCACCGCACTTTACTTAGATGTGGAAAAAGCGATAGCGGATGCCAATTATGCCGAGCGCTTATTTGAACAAATTCTGCCGCATATTGATGAACCGCTTGCACCAATGGTTTATGCCACCGTGCCACCGAATGAACTAAAACGAATTCAGGCGCAATTTGGTGCGGAGCAGGCAAGCCAAGCCATTGAACAAACTTTTGCGAAATTGGCGCAACGATTAAAAGAAAAAGCCAATGTCGAGAACTTTATCACCGCAGGCGGTGAAACTTCCAGCATTGTCGTACAAAAACTCGGATTTACTGGCTTTCAAATTGGTAAACAAATTGCACCGGGCGTGCCTTGGTTAAAAGCGCTGGGAGAATCGACCGCACTTGCTTTGAAATCCGGCAACTTCGGCAAAGAAACATTTTTTATTGATGCACAGGGAATGATGTTATGACTGATTCGGAATTAAAAACACTCATGGTGCAAATTGGTCGTTCTTTCTATGAGCGGGGTTACACCGTCGGTGGAGCGGGAAATCTCTCCGTACGGTTAGGGGAAAATCGCATTTTAGTGACACCAACGGGCTCTTCTTTGGGACGTTTGAAAGCGGAGCGGCTTTCCGTGTTGGATATGGATGGTAATGTACTTGAAGGCGATAAACCCTCAAAAGAATCCGTCTTCCATTTGGCGATGTATCGTAAAAATCCTGAATGTCGGGCAATTGTCCATCTTCATTCTACCTATTTGACCGCACTTTCTTGTTTGGAAAATCTTGATCCGCAAAATGCGATGAAAGCCTTTACGCCTTATTACGTCATGCGGGTCGGCGGCTTACCGGTGATTCCTTATTATCGTCCCGGCTCCCCTCGTATTGCCGAAGAGTTAGAGGCGCGGGCATTATCCGGCAAAGCCTTTTTACTAGCGAATCATGGCGTGGTGGTAACCGGAAAGGATTTATTGGATGCCGCAGATAACGCGGAAGAGCTGGAAGAAACCGCAAAACTTTTTTTCCTTTTACAAGGAAAACCGATTCGTTATCTCACCGATGACGAAGTGAACGAATTAAAAAATAGGGGGAAATAGCGATGCCAAAATTTGCTGCGAATTTAACCATGATGTTCAACGAAGTTCCTTTTATTGAACGTTTTGCCGCTGCTGCTAAAGCCGGCTTCAAATATGTTGAATTTCTCTGGCCTTATGATTACGACATTAAAACCATTAAGCAAGAACTGGATAAACACGGTTTACAAGTAGTGTTATTTAACACACCCGCCGGTGATGTATCCAACGGGGAATGGGGTGTCTCGGCAATTCCGGGGCGTGAGGCGGAAAGCCACGCACATATTGATATGGCACTGGATTATGCGCTTGGCTTGGGTTGCCCGAATGTGCATATCATGGCGGCTGTCGTACCCGAAAGCGCAGATAAAGCGGAATATCAACAAACCTTTATTCACAATATTCGTTACGCTTCAGAGAAATTTAAACCTTACGGCGTGAATATTTTACTTGAAGCCCTAAGTCCGGAAGTTAAACCTAATTATTTATTGAAAAGCCAATATGACACTTTGTCAATCGTGGAGTGGGTTGAACGCGATAATGTTTTCGTTCAATTGGATTATTACCACGCACAGAATGTGGACGGTCACTTATCCCGTTTAACGAATAAATTAAACGGCAAATTCGCCCATGTACAGATGGCTTCCGTACCGGATCGTCATGAACCGGATGAAGGGGAAATTAACTACGACTATATTTTCAATAAACTCGATGAAATCGGCTATCAAGGTTTTGTCGGTTGCGAATACAAACCGAGAGGGGAAACATCAAGCGGTTTGGCATGGTTTGAAAAGTATAAATAAGTCAGAAAGTGCGGTTGTTTTTTGCAGTGTTTTTTAAATATGAAAATAGCCGCTTTTTTATACCCTAAATTTACCTTTTTAAAGGTTCAAGGAGCATTTTTATGAAAATTGTGATCACCGGCGGACAAGGATTTCTCGGGCAACGCTTGGCAAAAACATTACTTAATCAAACAACGATTAATGTTGATGAACTTACCCTAATTGATGTAGTGCAACCTATCGCACCGAATAATGATCCCCGCGTAAAATGTATCGAAATGGATCTGCGCCGTCCTAACGGGTTAGAGGAGATTATTACGGCGGAAACGGATGCCGTTTTCCATCTTGCGGCGATTGTAAGCAGTCATGCGGAACAAGATCCTGATCTCGGTTATGAAATTAATTTCTTGGCAACCAAAAATTTGCTTGAAGTTTGTCGCCAAAATAATCCGAAAGTACGCTTCGTTTTTTCCAGTTCGCTTGCCGTATTCGGCGGTGAATTGCCAGCCGTCATTCAAAACCATACTGCCGTGACCCCTCAATCTACCTATGGCGCACAAAAAGCAATGAGTGAACTACTCATTAATGACTATACAAGAAAAGGTTTTGTCGATGGTTTTTGTGTTCGTTTACCCACCATTTGTATTCGCCCGGGAAAACCGAATAAAGCGGCATCCTCTTTTGTGAGTAGCATTATTCGAGAACCATTACATGGCGAGCAGGCTATCTGTCCGGTATCGGAAGATTTGCGACTTTGGTTATCCAGCCCGAATACGATCGTGGAAAACTTGATCCATACATTAACGTTGCCCTCATTACCATTGCGTAGTTGGCATGTCATTAATCTTCCGGGGTTCACGGTAAGCGTGAAACAAATGCTTGCCGATTTAGCAAGCGTAAAAGGTGAGCGGATTTTGGAAAATGTCAAATTTGAATTTGACCAAAATATTAACAATATCGTGGCAAGCTGGCCGGCTGAAATTAATTGCTCGCAAGCGTTAGAACTGGGATTTTCGGTTGATCAGAATTTTAAAGACGTGATTCATCAATTCATCCGATTTGATATGTGACTTATTAACGATAAGGAGTACTCATGCTTGGACTACCTACGCCAATTATTGGCTTAATTATTGCTGTATTCGTTCTTGTTGTTTTGGTGTTAAGAACACGTGTTCATGCTTTTATTGCGATGTTGATTGCTTCGTCTATTGCCGGTTTAATCGGCGGAATGAGCGTTAATGATACCCTAGCTGCAATAACCAAAGGCTTTGGCGGAACGCTGGGGGGAATTGGGATTGTGATCGGTCTCGGTGTGATGATGGGGAGCGTTTTGGAAGTGTCCGGTGCGGCTGAAAAAATGGCATTTAGTTTCATCAAATTCTTAGGTAAAAAGAAAGAAGAATGGGCTCTTGCCATTACCGGTTATATTGTGAGTATTCCTATTTTTGTGGATTCGGCTTTTGTTATTTTATATCCCGTTGCTAAAGCATTAGCGAAAAACGGAAAACGCTCGTTACTGACATTGGGCGTTGCCCTTGCCGGTGGTTTAGTGGTGACTCACCATACTGTGCCGCCAACACCGGGGCCGTTAGGCGTTGCAGGTTTGTTCGGGGTGGATATCGGTGCAATGTTGCTTGTCGGTATGTCATTTGCCGTATTGCCGGTGATTGGTATGGTTTTATATGCGAAATGGTTAGATAAAAAATATCCGACTTTCAACCAAGAATCTTTTTCCACGGAAGAATTAAAGCAAAAATATGATGATTATATTGAGAAAAACGAGAAGAAAAATCTTCCAAGCTTAGGGCTATCGTTACTTCCAATCGTACTGCCAATTTTGCTTATTTTTATCAAAGCGATTCTTGATTTAGCGATTAAGAGTAGCCCGGCAATTGCAGAGATGAAAATCTACCATTTCTTTGCTTTTATTGGTCATCCGATGATTGCATTAGCATTAAGTGTTTTAATTGCCGTTTATACCTTGTTGCCTAAAGTCGATAAAAATACGACCGCACTTCACCTTGAAGAAGGGGTAAAAACAGCCGGTATTATTTTATTGGTAACCGGTGCCGGTGGCGCATTAGGTGCGGTATTGCGTGATAGTGGCGCAGGCAAACAATTAGCAGAACAAATTGCTAGTCTCCCCATCTCGCCTATTTTAATTCCTTTTATTGTATCTACGCTTGTCCGTTTTATTCAGGGTTCTGGTACAGTAGCGATGATCACGGCAGCATCAATTTCCGCTCCGATTTTGGCTCAAATTCCGGGCGTGAATATGTTGCTCGCTGCTCAAGCCGCAACAATGGGATCGCTTTTCTTCGGCTACTTTAACGATAGTTTATTCTGGGTGGTCAATCGAATGATGGGAATCAATGATGTGAAGAAACAAATGATCGTTTGGTCCGTCCCTACCACAATTGCATGGGCAATAGGGGGAAGTCTGGTGATTATCGCCAATTTGATTTGGGGTAATGACGGTTCTATAACGGATTTGATTTTCCCATTAGGCATCCTCGCGTTAATCATGGGGTATGTTCAGATTCAGAGTAAGAAACTATAACCGCTAATCTGTTGAGTGGGGGGATGATTTCATTCCTCTCACCCAAGATTAAAAATTTTTACCATGACAAGCGAAGGGGTATGAGTTCGCCTTATTACGTAAATAGTGGATCGTTTGTATAGAAAGGAGAGATTTACATGTTCAAAAAAATACTCGTTAGTATCTTTTTATTTTTTACGTTATCTCATGTTTGGGCTGAAGAGGATAATCCTAAATCAGGAAAACCGATACAGGCTACATTACTGGCTGAAATTACCTCATTAGGTCAAAGAGTCACGGGCATTGCGTTGGAATATGAAGATAATGTTTTGGCAAGCAGTGATTTGAGATATTCGTACCAAGTGTTTACCCAATTAGAAGAAAAAGAAAGACTCCCTCGTTCTATTATTCGTGCTTATGTCAATGATTTGCCGAAAAAGGCAATACAAGCCAAATCAGGTAAGTTTGTCATCCTTGAATTAGATGATAGGGATGTGAATGCGGCTGTATACTCGTTGAAAGCGGGTAATCAATAACCGATGAAATTTCAATCAAAAGACAATTCGGGCAATATTGTTGAGGTTGAGAAAGTTCAAGGAATAAAGATTCCGCAATATTATGGCGGGAAGCTGGTCTATCAAATTGACCAAACCGGCTATATCAAACTTTCCAATGGGAAAACCATTGAACGAAATTCAGTGTCTTTGAGTGCCGAAAAAGATCACCTTAAAACTTTATTTATTGATGATTTTTCTGAGCAAATGGTAACACTTAATGAAAATAATTTCTTGAAATATCGTTTTTATCGTCCCCATGTAATGGAAAACAAAAAATATCCTCTCACTATTTTCTTACATGGCTCCGGTCAAGTCGGTACAGATAATTTAGCCCATATTGTTTCAAATAAAGGTGCAATTTCGACACTACAATATGAAGACGGATTTGTACTTGCTCCTCAATATAGTACGGTTTTTGATCCTTTTGATGATAAAGCGAAAGGGCAAAAGGGCGGTATTCATTGGCAAACTCAGAATCGAGTGAATTTAGTATTAAAGATGATAGATGATGTAGTGCAGCAAAATCCTGCTATTGATAAAGATCGTATTTATTTGGTGGGCTTGTCTCGCGGTGCGGAAGGGGTGCTAAATCTTTTATTAACACGACCGCATTTTTTTGCCGGTGCATTATTAGCAAGTGGAAAGGAAGCTTATACAATAGAATGGATTGATGGTAATGCCAATAAAGAAAATTTAGCGTCAATTAAAAATGTGCCTATGTGGTTTTTCCATAGTAAGGAAGATCGAATTTCACCGGTTAAAGGTTCTCGCATTAACTATGAAATTTTGCATAACCAACTTCACGCCCCTTACGTGAGATATACCGAATTTACCACGGAAAAAGCGGGCGATAATGGTATTGTGAATAATAATCCGCACAATACTTGGGATGTTATTTTTAATAGCCCAGAAGTCATGCAATGGTTATTACAACAACACCTTGGGAAGAAATAACGGTTAATTTTCAACAAGTCCACTACATTGATGGATATAAATTTCAATTCGTATAAGGAAAATTGCATTTTCTCATTTAGTCAAAAGTAAAAATCCACCTTCA
>NZ_MLHG01000051.1 GCF_001998825.1 Rodentibacter mrazii | reverse complement strand
CTGAACTAAGGAGGAGTAGAATTTACGAATGGTGCCTCGAGGCGGAATCGAACCACCGACACGGGGATTTTCAATCCCCTGCTCTACCGACTGAGCTATCGAGGCGTTATCACTATAGGCTACTGCCTGACAACGGAGCGTATTAAACTATTTTTTCGCTTGCCGGTCAACAACTAAATTTAAAAAAAGTGAAAAAATAAGTGTGTTTGAATGGTTAATAATCAAAATGTTTATAAAAACAACGGATTTTATAAAACACATTTAAAAATAACCGCACTTTTAATAAAATAATCCTGCCAAATACAGGTAATAGCTATATTATCCATCGGGCAGCCTACCAATTATTCGCTCTTCTTAATCAGCTTTGCCCTAACAAATAATAATACCGGTCGATGCTGCAAATCTTTAAATTCTTCTTGCCATTGAGGTTGCTCCGCAAGCATTGGTTCAGCTATCTGTTCAATTTGAAAACCTGCGGCAATTAAATAATTGATAATGGTCGCCGTGGTGCGGTGGTAGGTTTTAAAAGGTTGTTTAAACCAATTTCTCTCGCGCTCCCCTTCATCACGATAATGATTTAAACGGTATGCTACCTGCCGTTTGCTTTCATCTTTTTCCCAACGATCCCCCACTTTGTGACAAGTGGTAATGGGATGCTCTTGAGAAAATACTAATGTGCCGTTTGGTTTTAATTTCTCACGCATTGCAGTCAATAACGCCGGAAAATCCTGCACATAATGAAAAGCGAAAGAGCTGGTGATGACATCAAAATTTTCATCAGGTAAATCTGCGAGATTTTCCATTGCTAATTGGTGTAAAGAAAAACGTCCGTGAAATTGACCGCACTTTTCCAAATCTGTTTGCGCTTGTTTTAACATATTGGCAGATAAGTCCATACCCACCACAGTACTTGCCCCTTGTGTCAAGTAAAGCTGTAAATGCCCGCTTGTACCGCAGCCAAGATCAAGTAATTTTTTGCCTTGAAGATCAGGCAAAAGAGAAAGCATTGTCGGCTTTTCCACAATTTCATTTAGACTAATCGGGTTTGCACGGAGCTTTTGATAAAGTTCAAAGAAGTTTTCCCTATCGTAAACACTGGTTTTATTCTTCATTGATGATTCCTGTCATCGTGAGGGTAAAATCTAAAAGGGCTCATACGCCCTTAGAATACGATAGGATACGATTATCCTGTAAAACTCGCAAACCAGCCTAAATTAGCTCCCACTTGTGCCATAATATTTAACACCCCGAAAAGGATAATAAAGCCAATCATAAAATTGCCGCCATAAACTTTATAACCGGCATTCGGGAATTTTTGACGGCTTGCCTTCGCAAGTAATGCCGGCACGATAGCTGCCCAAATGGTTGCAGCTAAACCGGCATAACCGATGGCGACCACAAAACCATAAGGAAACTGAAGACTTAATAATAGGGGCGGTAGAAAAGTCACTAAGGTAGTTTTTGTTCTGCCCGTCACGCTGTCGTCAAATTTAAATAAATCGGCAATATAGTCGAATAAACCTAACGTAACACCAAGGAAAGAACTGGCAATCGCCATATAAGCAAAGAAATTCAATATCACTGCAATATAATCTGTTTCAATATATTTGCGTAATGCCTTGAGTAACGCTGATACATCCCCACCTTTTTCAATAACCGGAGCAAATTCCGCACGGGGTAAATTGCCTTGAATCGCAAGCTGCCACAAGATATAGATAATGAGAGCTAAACCGGTGCCGGTAAAAATGGCTTTCATCACGCGATCACCGTCACGATGGTAATATTTCACCAAACTGGGAACATTACCGTGAAAACCGAAGGAAACCAAACACACAGGAAGTGCGGTCAATAAATAGAGGAAATATTGCTGCTCACCTTGTGCAGCCGTATTTAACAAAACCTCTGTTTTGACTGATCCTAACAAGCCTACCGTTGAAAGAAAAAAGGCAATCACCATCCCGCCAATTAATACCGTTGTAAAACGATCGACCGCTTTGGTTGAAAGCCATACAAATGCCGCTAAAACGATACAAAAAATAAGTGAACCGAAAGTACGCCCAATATCAACCGCACTTTCAGAGGAACTCAATAGCTGATTTAATAAATTTTGCGTAATTCCGCCACCTGAAGTGATATAGGCGTAAGTTAAAATATAAAGCACGAATGCGACGGATAAACCGTTAACCGCATTCCAACCTTTGCCAAGCAAATCTTTGACAATCGTGTCGAAACTTGAGCCAGTAGGATAATGCAAATTGGCTTCTAAAATCATTAAGCCGGATGTAGTCATACAAAACCATGTATAAACCAGCGCAAGAATAGATCCGATAAACCACACACCTGCGGTTGATGTCGGGTTTGCTAACATACCTGCACCAATCGCGGTGCCTGCAATAATCATCGCACCGCCCAATAACGAAGGGGATTTTTGTTGTTTCATAATTGATTCCTAAAAGGTTAATTTTGCACTATTATAATAGTACAATTTTAAAACTCAATTGTTTTTTACTAGACAATACGAACTGACTTTCCTTATAATTCCACTATCTCTACCACTGTACTCACAATAGGAATCTCAAATGAAAAAATACATCAAATCTTTTGCCTTTACCTCCGTAGCGGCTTTTATGTTAACTGCTTGTGCTGATTCAGTCTCTATCAATCAACAAGCAGCGTCAAGCTATGCACAAGAAATGGGCAGAATTCGCACTCAAGGTGCCGTAGATACCACTTCTCGAACGGCAAAACGGATCCATCGGATTTTCAACAAAATGGTGCCTTATGCCAACAAAGAAAACCAAACCGGTCAGCTCTTTAACTGGCAAATTACCGTCATCAAATCTAAAGAATTAAATGCGTGGGCTATGCCGGGCGGAAAAATGGCATTTTATACAGGATTAGTGGATTCATTAAAACTCAATGATGATGAAATTGCCACCGTAATGGGACACGAAATGGCTCACGCCCTGAAAGAACATGGTAAAGCAAAAGCGAATTTTGGGATGGCAACAGGCATTGCCGCACAATTAGGTCATATCGCACTTTCCACTGTAGTAGGGTCTGATTTAAGCGGAATTGCAGTTAGCTTAACCAAAGATTTTGCCTTAGATAAACCTTACTCCCGTAGTGCGGAAACCGAAGCTGATGAAGTCGGCTTATTGCTTATGGCAAAATCAGGCTTTAATCCGCAATTCGCACCCGGTTTATGGGATAAAATGAAAAAAGCTTCCGGTGGTTCAAAAGGGGCATTAGATGCCTTGGCATCCACTCACCCGACAGATGAAGATCGCCAAGAAAACTTACGCCGTTTACTTCCTGAAGCGATGAAACTTTACGAAACATCAAAAAAATAAAAAACGTTTATGAAATTGACCGCACTTTTAAGTGCGGTTTTTTATTGGCTCATATCAGGGAATGTGGAAATTTTGTTTTTGCCATCGCCCCAACACAAAACAAAACCGCACTTTCGTTTCCAAAAGTGCGGTTGAATTTTAAGGTATTTTATTAATGCGCCGCTTTGCTTTCATTTTCTTCAAATATCGGCAATGGTTTATGTTCGGTTGCCACATAACTATAAACCACCGGAAGTACAAACAATGTGAAGATTGTACCGATAGATAAACCGGCGACGATAACGATACCGATACTAAAACGTGATACCGCACCTGCCCCTGTTGCATAAAGCAATGGAATCAAACCTGCCACCATCGCAGCGGTTGTCATCAAAATTGGACGCAAACGCACTTTAGCCGCAGCAGTAATCGCATCAATGCGGTTTTTGCCGTGCAATAATTGCTCTTCTTTTGCTACTTCACACATCAAAATACCGTGTTTTGTAATCAAGCCCACCAAGGTGATTAATCCCACTTGTGAGTAAATATTTAAGGTTGTGCCTGAAATACCGAAGAATGACAAGAAATTCAGCGTTAATAATGCACCACTCACTGCCAGAGGGACAGAAATCATAATCACCATTGGATCTCGTACTGATTCAAACTGAATGGCTAGCACTAAGAAGATGATAACCACCGCTAACGCAAAGGTCACCGCCAACGCATTACCCTCTTGCACTAACTGACGGGATTCCGAACGGAAATCGTAAGTATAGCCCTGCGGTAAAGTGGTATCGGCGTGTTGTTGTAACCATGCCACCGCATCCCCTGTGGACGTTCCCGGCATAGGTACAGCTTGAATCGTGGCTGCATTTAACTGGCTAAAACGTGGTAATGAAGTAGGTTGGGTTTCCAACTTCATACTGATCAAGCTACTTAATGGTACAGATTCCCCATTACTTGCGGTGAGATAGTAATTTTTGAAACTTTCCGGCGAGAGGCGATCATCACGTTTTACTTGTGAAATCACTTTATAAGCCCGCCCGTCAATATCCACACGGGTAATGGTGGCGCCAGAAAGGAAGCTTCCTAAGGTATTACTAATTTGCTGCATCGTAATGCCATAGGTTCCTGCTTTTTCTTTATCCACCGAAATCGTCATTTGTGCGGTATCGTATTTTAAATCAAGATTGGTATAAACAAACTTGCCCGATGCCCGCATTGCGTCTAAAAACTTCTCAGCAGTATTCGCCAACGCATTATAATCTTGTGCCGTTTTTAACACGATGGCAACCGGTGGTCCTTGCTCCCCCGTATCAATTTCAGGGAAGTTAAAGGCAGATACCGACACTTCCGGAATCGCTTTTGCCTTTGCATTCAATTCGTTCATGATTTCCGGTTGTTTACGTGAACGCTCTTTCCAGTCCTTTAATGTCACAATGTTGAGTGATTGGTTAGTACTTGGCGCACCGGCAATACTCATACCAAACCACACTTCCGGTGTATCCATGACGGTTTTCATATAAGGTGTCATAGCATCTTGGATATAATCCACGTTCACATTAGAAGGGGCAGAACCGATAGCAATAAACGCCCCTTTATCCTCATTTGGCGTTAATTCGCTTGAAAGCGAATTAAAGAGGAACGGTAATGTAGAAAAAACAGCCACGGCAAACACCACCATGGATTTGCGATTTTGCATCACAATATCCAACATATAGTTATACACATTATTCATTTTGGAAAGTGTATGCTCAACTTTACGTTCCATCCAAGTTGGTTCGGCATTGGATTTCAGCAATTTACTGGTCATCATTGGTGAAAGCGTTAATGCCACAATACCGGAAATAAATACCGAACCGGCAAGGGTGAGGGCAAACTCTTTAAAGAGTGTTCCTGTGATTCCGCCCATGAGTGCCATTGGCGAATAAACTGCAATCAAAGAAATGGTCATAGAAATAACCGGTAGTGCAATTTCGCGGGTACCGATAATCGCTGCTCGGAATGGGGTTTCCCCTTCTTTAATATGGCGGTCAACGTTCTCCAATACCACAATCGCATCGTCCACCACCAAACCGATGGCAAGGATCAATGCCAATAATGTCATCAAGTTAATAGAAAAATCTAAACTTTGTAACATCATTAGCACCCCGATCAATGAAATCGGAATAGTGAGTACAGGAATGATAATAGCACGCAGTGAGCCGATAAACATCAGGATCACCACTAATACGATCACTGTAGCCTCTACAATCGTTTTTATTACCTCATTAATAGAGCTATTAATGGCGATTGTGCGATCGTAAAGAATATCCGTTTCCATACTATCCGGAAGCTGTTTTTGAATGCTCGCATAAAGCGGACGGATTTTTTCAGCCACCGTTAATGGGTTAGCTGAAGAAGTCGGATTAATCCCTAATACCACAGACTCCCCACCATTTGCAGTCGCCCGTGAATTATCACTTTCTTTATTCAGTTCAACGGTAGCAATATCACGCAAACGCACTAAATCATCGCCATTAGAAGAAACAATCAGATTACCTAACTGCTCCACAGATTTCGTGGTGGTTTCAACCTTATTACGATAGCTCACGTAATAACCGTTATCACTCCCTGCTGCAGTTTGAATGTTATTAGCAGAAAGTGCAGACATCACTTGTGAAGCAGAAAGATTTTGAGCCGCCATTTTTTGCGGATCTAACCAAATACGCATCGCATACTCTGCCGCACCAAAGATCTGTACTTCCGCAACCCCTTCAATCGTGAAGAACTGGGGTTTGACCACACGGTTGATATAATCCGTTACTTGACTGGAATCCAACTTGTTAGAACGGAAACTAATATACATAATCCCCGTTCCCCCTGATGAGGACGCCACCGTAGGATCTTCAATACCGCTCGGCAATTCCGAACGCACTGCATTCACTTTTGCCAACACATCCGCCAAGGCTCCGGCAGGATCCGTATTCAGTTTCATTTTTACGGTAATGCTTGAAGCGTTAGGCGCACTTGAGGAAGACATATAGTCAATATTGTCCGCTTGAGCAATAGACTCTTCCAATTTAGAGGTAACGAATGCTTGAATCAAGTTCGCATCCGCCCCCGGATAAGCGGTGGTAACGGTAATCACCGTTGTTGTCATTTTAGGATATTCACGCACTGCCAATTTTGAAATCGCCTGCAAACCTAAGATAATAATAAGCAAGCTGATCGAAACCGCTAAAACAGGGCGACGAATAAATATATCAGTAAATTTCATTCGTATTTCCTAGACTATTACAAATTGGTTTTTTTCGCAGGTTCGGTTCCACCAACGATATCTTTCTTAATCCATTCAACAAGGCTGCCATTACCAATACCTTGTTGACCGCCGGTAATAATTCTATCACCCACTTTCACTTCATCACCTTGTAATTGAGAATAAATCCCTTGGCGATCTTTAGTAAATACCGTGATTTGTTTTGCACGATAAAGTGAATCTAATTTTGGATTATCGGCAAATTTCGCTTTATCTTCTTCGGATAAAGGCTCTAATAAATAAGAAATTTCACCGTACATGTTATAGCTCACCGCCACTTGTGGCACAACGATTTGATTCGTCTCTGTCGGTAATGCAATACGTAAACGTGAAAACATACCGGAAAGCAACTTACGCCCGTCTTCAGGATCGAAAGTCGCCTGAATATCCACTAAACCGGTTGATGAATTAATTGCCGGTTCAATTGCCGTAATACGTGCTGAAAAGGTTTCTCCTTGACGAGCATCCGTTGTCGCGGTAACACGCTGATTGAGGTGCAATTTATCTAATTCGTTTTGTGAAATCGAAAAATCAATTTTCATTGAACTGATATCTTCTACACGAACAATTTCCGTCCCCACATTCACATATTGACCGACATTAACCTTTACAATACCGGCTTTACCATCAAAAGGAGCAACAATCTGACGACGTTCAATCATTGCTTTTAAGGATTCAATATTCGCCACTTGCGCATCATAAGCGGATTTCGCATTATCCACCTCTTGACGGGAAACCGCATTGCTTGCTAATAAATTTGCATAGCGCTGATAGGTTTGACGCAATGCGGGAAGTTGTGCTTGAGAGGCTTTAAGACTTGCCCGTTCAACAGAACTATCAAGTTCAACTAAAAGATCACCTTTCTTTACAATTTGTCCGTTTTGAACAAATACATTGGAAACGGTTCCTGCATTTTGTGCACTTAACATCGCCCCTTGATTTGGTCGCACAAGCCCCGTGGTATTAATCACCGGAGTCCACTCTCTTGCCTTTACTTCCAATGCTGTAACAGGGCTTGAAGACTCCGGCATATTAGCAATTGCCTTACCGATCATAATGCCTCGTAACACATTAAAACCGATAACACCGGCAAAAATTAAGACAAACACTACTAAAATAATTTTCATATAGAAAACATGCGAGCGTTTTGGTCGGTTGGTTTGAGTTTGACTCATTTTATAAAAGCTCCGATAAAAAATAAAAACAACGATTATTTCTGAATTGCCCGCCAAGAGCGTTCAACTACAGATTCTAAAATTTCACTGGTGAGTTCCAGACTGAAAAACTTAATATCCGATGCCACCGTCATTGCTGTTTTTAAGCTTAACTGAAAAAGAACCTCATCCGGTAAATCTGCTAATTCATTTGCCGCCTTTCCTTGGAGGCAAAAGTGATCCCAACGACTATTATCAATTTCCCGACAAAGTTCAGCAAAATTCGGTAAAGACTGATACTGATTCAAGTTCGATAAAATCGTGGGGTTGCTTTGCAAAAACAGCCAAATGTTCCACCACATTCGTCGATATTGTTGAAAAAAGGATTCTGATTCATCAAAATCCTTCTCCAGTGCCGCCATAAACATGGCAAACACACGCCGAGCGAATTGTTCTAACAATTCATCTTTATTTTTAAAATAAAGATAAATCGTTCCTGCTGCTACCTTGGCTTCTTTCGCCAATTTATGCATCGAAAGTTGATTTAAACCTTCTTTTGCCATCAAGCAATCTACTGCCATAAAAATTTGCTCGGCAAGATCTGTTTTAGAAGAGTGCCGCATAAAAAAGTCTTAGGTTTGAAAATAAAAAAGAGGGCTCATGTAAGCCACTGAATGAACGAGCGTTCATTTTAGAGATTTTTCATTTTTTGGC
Source organism: Rodentibacter mrazii (assembly GCF_001998825.1). Lineage (GTDB taxonomy): Bacteria > Pseudomonadota > Gammaproteobacteria > Enterobacterales > Pasteurellaceae > Rodentibacter > Rodentibacter mrazii. The sequence continues at coordinate 61,211 of NZ_MLHG01000051.1, read as the reverse complement.
AAGTTAAAAAATAAAAAAGCGCGGTCATTTTTCACCGCACTTTTTCTTTCATCATTAATTTGTTGAGGTTTGGTTTTTGACTTGTATTGCCAACAACATTATCACCGCCCTACATACCGATAATCACACAACCTGTCACAGATTTTGCTTTATCTTGCGCTTGTACCGCCGCATCACGGTTTGCGAATGGCCCTACACGAACACGATTCCATTCGCCATTCACCATCACCTGCGCATTAATACCGGCCATCACTAAACGACCTTGTAAATTTTCTGCTTGAGCCCGGTTTTTAAAGGCACCACATTGTAAACCGAAACGTTTACCACCAGTTGTAGCGGCTGTATTTGTTGGTTTGGTTTCTTCTGTTTTCGTTTCAGCTTTTTTTGCTGTCTCAACTTTCACCGATTCTACTTTCTTCGCAGTTTCCGGCTTCTTCACCTCTTGTTTGGGTGGCTCAACTTTCACCGTTTCCACGACTTGTTGTGCTTTTTCAGCCTCTTCCGCTTTACGTTTTTCTGCCAATTTGCGTGCTTCTTCCGCCGCTTTCTGTTCTTTTTCCATTTGAGCTAAAACCTGACGCTGCTCTTCCGTTAAACGCATATTTTTTTCTACACTGGAAGGTTTATCGTCCACCGGCACAGTACGGGTCTCCAACGCCTTAATGTAACTCCACACTTCCTCCGGTCGATTGGGTAATACGCTTTTCGGCTGTGTTTTTTCAGGCTGGCTTACCACGGATGAAACCGGCTCAGGGGTTTTGTTCTTTAAAAAATAAAGCCCGACACCAAAGCCAATCAATACCGTTAAAGCAATACCAATTAATACATTTTTATTTGTTGTCTTTTTTTTCTTGTTTGAACCGCGACGAGCGGCAAAATCTCGATGTGCCACAATAAAACCCTAAACTTTAAATGATTTCTAAAAATTTTATAAAACTTTCCAAGTTTACTGAAAAATATTGTGATTTTCTAGCTTAAATCCTGAGGATCTACATCTAAAATCAACCGCACTTGGCTATTTTTTTCCAAATTTGCCTGCTGGTAATCACTTAATGCTTTTTGTAATTCTTTACGAGAGGGGTGTTGTAAAAGCAATTGCCAACGATATTGCCCCGCTTTTTTGCTAAACGGTGCGGGTATGGGTCCTAAAATTTGTAACCCTTCAATTTGCTTTGAATGAAAAAAATCTGCGATCCGAATTAAATATTCTTCAGCCGACTCAGAATAGCGAGCTTGCGCTTTAAACAAGGCTTGAAAGCTAAAAGGCGGCAATCCCATTGTATGACGTAAACGCAAGGTTTCTTCCGCAAATGCCTGATAGCCTTTCGCTAATAATGTGGTGAGTAACGGATGATCCGGATAATGGGTTTGTAGCAACACTTCCCCTTGTTTTTCCGCCCGACCGGAACGCCCCGCCACTTGCACATAAAGCTGCGCCAATCGTTCTTCTGCACGGAAATCCAACGAAAACAACGCACTATCCACATTTACCAAGGCAACCAACGTGACATTAGGAAAGTGATGTCCTTTTGCTAACATCTGCGTGCCGATTAAAATTTGGCTTTTCCCTTGTTGAATATCTTCTAAATAGCCTTCTAAGGATCCTTTTCGGGCTGTACTGTCTCGATCGATACGCGCCACAGAATAAGAGGGGAATTGGGCTTTCAAGGTTTCTTCCAATTGCTCTGTTCCAAGCCCTGTTGTGACTAGATGGGTTGAACCGCAATCATCGCATTGACGAGGAATGGTTTTCTGTGAGCCGCAATGATGACAACGCAACACACGTTGATGTTGGTGATAGGTATAAGGTTTTTCACAATGGGGACATTGGGCAATCCAACCACATTCGTGGCAAAGCAAAACGGGAGCAAATCCACGACGGTTGAGAAATAATAAAACTTGATTGCCTTTTTCAAGATGATTTTTCATCCGTGCCAACAACGGCTGCGATAACCCCTGTTGCACAGGCTGATTTTTTAAATCAACGACAATCTGGCGAAGTGCGGTCGCATTGCCGGCTCTTTTTGATAAAGTCAGATGTTTATATTTACCGTTTTTTACATTATTGAGACTTTCTAAACTTGGCGTTGCCGAGCCCATCAAGATCGGAATATTAAGTTTTTTCGCCAACACAATCGCCAAATCCCGAGTATGATAACGCCAACCGTCTTGTTGTTTGAAAGAGGCATCATGTTCCTCATCCAAAATAATCGCCCCCAAATTTGCAAATTGTGTAAATAATGCGGATCGCGTCCCAATCACCACCGCACTTTGTCCTGTTTTTGCACGAATCCACACATTGAGCCGTTGGGTGTCATTTAAATGAGAGTGGAGAACGTCAATTTCCACATTAAAACGCGCTTTAAAACGCTGAACAGTTTGTGGCGTTAGCCCTATTTCCGGTACCAACACAAGCACTTGTTTACCGGATTTCAAAATCTCTTCAATATATTGCAAATAAATTTCTGTTTTGCCAGAGCCCGTTACGCCATCCAGCAACCACACATTAAATTCACGCTGAAACATTAGCTGGCTAAACACTAAGGCTTGCTGTTTGTTTAACATCAGACGATTATCAATATTCACCAAGGGGATATTTCCCAAAACAGCTTGCCAGCTTTTTTCCTCCTCTTGAACCGAGATTTCTTGTACAAAATGTTTGCTTTTTAATGCCGACCAAACAGAGGAGCTGAAATCCCCCTCCCCTTTTTCCAAATCTGTTTCCGACAAGCATCGCAAGGCTTCCGCTTGTTTTTTGGCTCGCGTTAATTCACCACGCCACAGTGCGTTTTTTCCCTCATCGGTGATACGCCAAAAAGTGCGGTCATTTTTCACCGTACTTTCACCATGACGTAATTTCACCGGCAATGCTTGAAATAACACGTCTCCCAATGTGGCTTGATAATAATTCGCCGCCCACAACAACCATTCCCAAGTGGCAGAAAAAAATAAGGATGTCGAATCTAAAATCGCAATAATTTCCTTTAATTTATCCTTTGGTATCTCCGTGGTTTCCGGCAATTCCACCACAATCGCGACTTTTTTCTGCGTGCCGAAAGGAACAAGTACGCGCGCACCCACAACCAATGGCATATCATCAGAAACCAGATAATCAAACAAACGGGGAAGCGGCACAGGAAGTGCGACACGGACAATTTTCATAATCACCTTCAGGAAAAAATTTGGCGTATTATACGGGAAAACGAAATGATTTCGTGTATAATCGCCGGCAATTTTACACATTCATTTTGCAATCTAAAAGTTATGAAACCTACCTTTGCCGATCAAAAACGTAAAACCGTAGAAACGGCTGAATTTACCGAAGATGGTCGTTATAAACGCAAAGTACGCAGTTTTGTGCTGCGCACGGGGCGTTTAAGTGAATTTCAAAAAAATATGATGAACGAGCATTGGGGAAAACTAGGCTTAGATTATCAAACCACCCCTTTTGATTTTGTCAGCATTTATGGTAATACCAATCCGGTGATTTTGGAAATCGGTTTCGGTATGGGAAAATCCCTTGTGGATATGGCGTATGCCAATCCCGATAAAAATTATCTCGGTATTGAAGTGCATACCCCGGGTGTCGGTGCCTGTATTGCCTATGCCGTAGAAAAAGGCGTGAAAAATCTTCGTGTGATCTGCCACGATGCCACTGAAATTTTACGCGATAGTATTGCGGATAATACATTGGGCGGGTTACAGCTATTTTTCCCCGATCCTTGGCATAAAGCAAAGCATCACAAACGCCGTATTGTTCAACCGCACTTTGTCGATCAAGTAGTTAAAAAACTGGATGAAAATGGCTTTATTCACATGGCAACGGATTGGGAAAACTATGCCGAGCAAATGCTGGAGGTACTTAGTGCCAATCCCCATTTAGCTAACACCTCAGCACAGGGTGACTATATTCCCCGCCCGAGTTTTCGTCCATTAACAAAATTCGAAGCTCGTGGACAACGACTCGGTCATGGTGTCTGGGATTTATTCTTTACGAAGAAATAATTTTTGATTTTATAAAGGCATCAGTAAAATTCTGCTGCCCCCATTAATTCCTCACAACAATCCAAATAGGAGAACCTCAAAATGTCTAAATCTTACAATCAACGCCAGCGTAAAAAACTTCATCTTGCCGAGTTCCAAGAATTAGGCTTTTTGGTCAATTTCCAATTTGCCGAAGGCACTTCAATTGATACCGTAGATGAAGTTGTTGATCGTTTTATCAGCGAAGTGATCCAACCAAACGGCCTCGCTTATGAAGGCAGCGGTTATTTACACTGGGAAGGTTTAGTATGCTTAGAAAAAATCGGCAAATGTGATGAAAGCCACCGTGAAACCATCAAAAAATGGCTTGAAAGCAATGGCTTACAACAAATCGAAATCAGTGAATTATTTGATATTTGGTGGGATTATCCGACCTCAAAAGCTTAAATCCTTCTCATTAAAAAAACAGCATGAAACGGTTATCTTTCATGCTGTTTTTTTTCAAAATTAACTATATTATGTAGCCGTTGAACAAACCTAATTTGGGGTTCATTTGTAGGGACACACTACGTGTGTCTGCTTATAATATATTGAGATAAATTGATTTTATAACGGACACACGTAGTATGTCCCTACATTTCGTTAAAACACCCTGCTTTTGTGCCCTTGCTACATAATACTGAAAAAACCGACCGCACTTTTCAAGAAAATTACTTTGTTTTATCCGCTTTTATCACAAAGGAAAACCTTTTACTGATCACTATTGGATGGAAAAAAGACAAATTCTCGGCATTGAAAAGTGACACTTACGGTAGATCTTAGGGGTAAATCTGTACTTTCATAAGCAATAAGATTGATGCCATTAATTGCAAGCTGATAACGATAGTACTGCCCTAGAAAAAGTTTATCAACCACGATTCCCTGCCCGGCTTTATCCCGTTTAAACAAAATTTGCTCAGGGCGAAGTAACCATTGATAACGGCCTGTGGCATAGTCCATTTCAGGGAAAAGACGGTAAGTACCAATCGGGCTTTTAAGGCTTCGATCCGCTTGAATTTCACAATCAAGATAATTTGTACTCCCCAGAAAATCTGCGACAAAGTGGTTGATTGGATTGTGATAAAGCTGGGTTGGCGTACCGATTTGTACAATTTTGCCTTGATCCATGACGGCAATTTTATCCGCAAAAGCAAAAGCCTCTTCCTTACTATGTGTCACAAAAATTGCCGGTACTTTTTGATTTCTCAAGATTTGTTTAATTTCTTGAATCATCGCATAGCGAGTTTGGCTATCAATGTTGGAAAAAGGTTCGTCTAACAAAAGCAATTCAGGCTTGCAAGCTAAGGCTCTGGCGATAGCTACCCGTTGCTGTTGCCCACCGGATAGTTCGTGTGGAAAACGTTGTTCAAAACCCTCCAATTTAACCACGTTCAGCATTTGTTGCGTAACAATTTGTTGTTCATCTTTTGTCAATTTAGCCACCCCAAATTGAATATTTTCCGCAACGGTTAAATGTGGAAAAAGTGCATAATCTTGAAAAATTAAACCGATTTTACGCAGTTCCACAGGCATTGAGTTAATCACCTTCCCAGCCAATTTTACTAAGCCTTGCGAACTCGGAATTAAACCTGCAATCGCTTTGAGTAAGGTTGTCTTACCGCAACCGCTTGCACCGAGTAAACAAACAATCTCATTTTCTTCAACGTCAAGATCAAGAGATTTTAAAATCTGATTCTGTTCAAACTTACAGCTCAGTTGCTGTACTTCAAGTAATTTCATTTAACGCTCTTTTTGTGATTGAGAAATCAGTGAACGAGTGAGCCAAATCACCGGGATTAGCCCGACTAATACCAAGACAATTGCCGGCATCGCCGCTCGCTCTAGCTGTTCGTCCGAAGTAAAAGTAAAAACGTAAGTTGCAAGCGTATCAAAATTGAAAGGACGAAGTAACAGTGAGGCATTGAGCTCTTTCATACTTTCAATAAAGACCATTAAAGCCGCGGTAGTAATTCCCTTTGAAATCAATGGAATATGAATATGCTTAAACATTTTTGTCCCACTTTTCCCCATGGTTTGGCTTGCCATATCTAATGTAGGGGAAACCCTTTCTAAACAAGCACCAAGACTTCCTATTGCCATAGCCAAAAAACGAATAGTATAAGCCAACACTAACGCAAATATCGAACCGGAAAAAATTAGCCCGACAGGTTTTAATTCTAAGGATTTGAGTAGGCTATGCAGTTGGTGATCAGCAAAGGTAAGGGGAGAAAGCAGACCAATCGCCAACACAGTGCCCGGAATAGCATAACCAAAACCCGACAAGGCAAGTGAAAGTCGGGTCATTTTGCCGAAAAATGGCGTATTCCGAGATAACCGATGAGCAAAGTGCAACAAAAGTGCTACACATACCGTAGTAACGGCAGCAATTGAGGATACTTTTAAGCTGTTTAAGGCAAATTTAACAAAATCTAAATTCCATGACTGTTCAAAATAATCTATCGACCAGAAAATCAATCTTCCAAACGGAATAAAAAATGCCATTGCCAACAAACTCCAGCACCATAACAACGCTAAGGCGCAACGCCATCCTGTCAGCATTCTAAAATGCGTTTTCTTTTCATAACCACGTTGATAGCTTTTCTGCTTGCGACGACTATATTGTTCAAGGCTGATAAACAGAAAAATCATCATCAGCATAAAAATCGAGATACGGCTTGCTGTGCCAAGATCATGGAAACTCAGCCACGAATCGTAGATTGCGGTGGTCAATGTGGGAAGTGCAAAATAGGCAACAGTGCCAAAATCTCCCAAGGTTTCCATTGCAACTAATGCCATACCTACCGCAATAGCAGGACGAATAAGAGGAAAAGTTACACGACGAAAAATTTGGAGAGGGGGTGCACCAAGCATTTTGGCACTATGTTGCAAATTTTCTGACTGTTCTAAAAATGCAACCCGCACAAGGAGAAAAATATAAGGATAGAGTACCAAGGCGAGAACAAAACAAGCACCATAAAGCGTTCTAATTTGAGGAAACCAGTAGTCCCGTGGCGTTTGCCAGCCGAAAATACTGCGCAATAATGACTGAAATGCCCCCGAATAATCAAGTAAATCCGTATAAAGATAAGCGATTAAATAAGCCGGCATAGCAAGAGGCAAGCAAAGCAACCACTGTAATGAACGTTGTCCCCAAAACTGAAAATTTGCCACCAACCATGCAGAGGGTAATGCAAAAAATAATGCCAGTGCGACAGTACCAATCACTAACAATAAGGAGTTAATCACATAGCGACCAAGCATCGTGTTCCAGAGATGAATAAGATTATCCATCTCACCACTCAGAGCATGGTAAGTAATCGCCAATAAGGGGAACAGAATGAAAAGTGCGGTTAAAATCGCAAACAATTTCCAAGGTAGGTTACGGGTCATTTTTATTTAAATTATTTTCCCATACGGAGCGTATGATTTAGTAAGCCTAGCTAACATAATTAGTACTAAAGGTATGTTATTAAGAATAAAGTATTTTAGACACTAAAACGAGCTTTAACAAATTTTCAGATAATACCTTATCCTTTGTAAAAAGCTCGTTTTATTTTAATAAAGAAAGTCTAATAATTAAAATTCATCAAATTTCACTTCATCAACTAATTTCAAGGCTTTCTCATAATTTTTTGCGATAGTTTCCAATTTTAAGGTATCCGGTGTGAATGTTCCCCAACCTTTCACTAATTCAGAAGGTTCAACACCCGGTTTTACCGGATACTCATGGTTGAGCTGCGCATAAAGTTTCTGGGCTTTCTCACCACTTAAATATTCCACGAGTTTTACTGCATTTTCTTTATTCGGTGAATATTTTGCTAGTGCAACACCACTGATATTAACATGCGTACCATGTTTGCCCGCAGGGAAATTAATCACCGCAGATTCTGCCCAAGCTTTTTGTTTTTCATCATCTAACATTTTACCGTAGTAATAACTGTTGCCCAGTGAATAATCGCAAATCCCCTCTTTGATTGCTTTTACTTGATCGCGGTCACCACCTTGCGGTTTTTGTGCAAGATTTGCTTTTAACCCCTCTAAAAAGGCTTTGGTTTTTGCTTCACCATAGTGTTCGATCATTGAAGCAAAGAGCGAAACATTATAGGAATTTTTCCCTGAACGCACGCATACTTTACCTTTGAGTTCCGGTTTGGCTAAATCTAAATAATCAAAATCAGCAGGTAATTTCCCTACTCGATCTTTAGATGAATAAATGACACGTGCACGAGTTGTTAAACCATACCATTTACCATCAGAATCACGATATTGTGCGGGAATATTTTCATCTAAAATCTTAGAAGTAAACGACTGTGCTAAACCTTCATTGACGATTTGCATCACACGTGAAATATCCACTGTCAATAACACATCCGCAGGACTTAATTCGCCTTCTTGTTTCACTCGTTCAACTAAACCTTTATCGGCAAAAATGACATTCACTTTAATGCCGGTCTCTTTTTCAAAGTCCTTAAGCATAGGTTCGATGAGGTAGGGTTGACGATAAGAGTAAACATTCACTTCATTTGCTGCAAATGCGGAAGTTGAAAGCACTGCAGAAAGAGATAATGCAAGTGTCGTGAGGGATTTTTTCATTGGACTTTCTCCATATGGGTAGGTTTATTATTCAACAAGATTCTAAAAGGTTATCCAATCATCGTCAATAAGAATTATTATTATTTAGAAACTTTGAGAGTATTTTTATAATTTACTAAAACTCATCACTTTCAACTATGTCCCCAAAGGATGTTATCCATCTTTATAAAAATATTGCTAAAAAATCAACGACTAACCTTCTTTTCTTGATCTAACACAACAAAAGTTCAACTCTTTATCAATCTACCTCTTTTTGGTAGTTTATCTATTGTAATCACAATTAGATAATCCTCTACCCAGATAAGGTATAGATTATTCACGAAGGTAAACTAAATGAGCGTTAAAAACTTACCCCGCAGGCAGTTTTTACGAGGTAAATTTTTAGCATCATTACACAATGAAAACGAACAAAAACAAGGAGTTGAAGAAATTCTTCCTCCATGGTCCATCGCCAATAATGAATTTATTGATCAATGTACGCGCTGTGGTGATTGCTTGTCAGTTTGCGAAACAAAAATTTTGGTGAAAGGTTATGGGGGTTTTCCGGAGGTTCAGTTTGACAACGGTGAATGTACTTTTTGTAGAAAATGCGTTGAAATTTGTCAACAACCGATTTTTCGCCCATCAAATGAACAGCCTTGGGCACATAAAATTGAAATTGGTACAAATTGTTTAACACAACGAAATATTGAATGTCGTTCATGTCAAGACAGTTGTCCTGTAAGTTCTATTTATTTTCGTCTCCAAATGGGCGGTGTAGCCCAACCTTTTGTAAATATAGATACTTGTAATGGTTGCGGTGCTTGTTTACAAAAGTGTCCTGTTAATGCAATAAAAATCAATCATTTAAATTACAATGAATAAGAAAAACTTAACCGCTGAAGATACTCAGAATTGGCATGTGGTCGGACTAATCGTACAGGGAAATCCTAAAAAAATAGCGCAAATTCAGACCGCACTTTTGGAAATTGAGCATACCGAAATACCGACATTTGATGAAAAAATGGGTAAATTGGTCGTAGTGATGCAGTCTCATGATCAGCATATTCTGCTCGATAATATGGAAAGCGTGAACAACATTGATGGTGTAATTAACGTATCACTGATCTATCACGAACAAGACGAGCAGAAAAAATAATCTATTTTGTATATTGATTAATCTTGGGTGGCATAAATTCACCCTTAAAATATAAACCGAATTTTTAAAATCAACGTGTAACGTGGGGGTAAACGCAATGGGTCTAAGTCGTCGAGATTTTATGAAAGCCAATGCGGCTATGGCAGCGGCAACGGCGGCGGGATTAACCATCCCGGTCAAAAATGTGGTTGCGGCAGAATCCGAAATTAAATGGGATAAAGCCGTATGCCGTTTTTGTGGTACCGGCTGTGCCGTATTAGTGGGTACGAAAGATGGACGTGTTGTGGCGTCACAAGGTGATCCGGATGCAGAAGTAAACCGTGGTTTAAATTGCATTAAAGGTTACTTCTTACCGAAAATTATGTACGGTAAAGATCGCGTTACGCAACCTATGTTGCGGATGACCAACGGAAAATACGACAAGAATGGGGATTTTACCCCTGTTTCTTGGGATATTGCCTTTAAAACCATGGCTGAAAAATTCAAAGAAGCCTTTAAGAAAAATGGTCAAAATGCTGTGGGAATGTTCAGTTCCGGTCAATCGACCATTTGGGAAGGCTATGCAAAAAACAAACTTTGGAAAGCCGGCTTCCGTTCTAATAACGTCGATCCGAATGCCCGTCACTGTATGGCATCTGCGGCTGTTGCATTTATGCGTACCTTCGGCATGGATGAACCAATGGGTTGCTATGATGATATCGAACGTGCCGATGCGTTTGTACTTTGGGGTTCCAATATGGCAGAGATGCACCCAATCTTGTGGTCTCGTATTACGGATCGCCGCATTTCGAATCCTGATGTGAAAGTTGCCGTACTTTCCACTTTTGAACATCGTAGTTTTGAGCTTGCCGATCACGGTTTGGTGTTTACACCGCAAACCGATTTAGCCATTATGAACTACATCATTAACTATCTCATTCAAAATAATGCAATTAATTGGGATTTTGTTAATAAACACACTAAATTTAAACGTGGTGAAACCAATATCGGTTACGGTTTACGTCCTGAAAATCCGTTAGAGAAAGACACTAACCGTAAAACCGCAGGTAAAATGCACGATTCTTCATTTGAAGAATTAAAACAATTGGTATCGGAATATACCCTTGAAAAAGTAGCAGAAATGTCTGGTGTGGATAAAGCCCAACTTGAGAATTTGGCAAAACTTTATGCCGATCCAAATAAAAAAGTCGTGTCTTTTTGGACAATGGGCTTTAACCAACATACCCGTGGTGTATGGGCGAACCATCTGATCTATAACATTCATTTGCTGACCGGTAAAATTTCAATCCCGGGCTGTGGTCCTTTCTCTTTAACCGGTCAACCTTCTGCTTGCGGTACGGCTCGTGAAGTGGGCTCTTTCCCACACCGTTTACCGGCAGATTTAGTGGTAACCAATCCAAAACACCGTGAAACGGCAGAACGTATTTGGAAACTACCAAAAGGGACAATTTCCGAAAAAGTCGGTCTGGACACTATCGCCCAAGATCGTGCTATGCACGATGGCAAAATGAATGTTTTGTGGCAAATGTGTAACAACAATATGCAGGCAGGGCCAAATATCAATGGGGATCGTTTACCGGGTTGGCGTAAAGAAGGTAACTTCGTCGTAGTTTCCGATCCTTATCCAACGGTTTCCGCTTTATCTGCCGATTTAATCCTTCCTACGGCAATGTGGGTGGAAAAAGAGGGGGCATACGGTAATGCAGAACGCCGCACTCAATTCTGGCGCCAACAAGTAAAAGCACCGGGAGAAGCAAAATCCGACTTGTGGCAATTAATGGAATTTGCCAAATACTTCACAACAGATGAAATGTGGACAGAAGAATTACTTGCACAAATGCCGGAATATCGCGGAAAAACATTATATGACGTGCTATTCAAAAACGGACAAGTGGATAAATTCCCATTAAGTGAACTTGCCGAGGGGCAATTAAACGACGAATCAGCGCATTTTGGTTACTACGTACACAAAGGATTATTTGAAGAATACGCCGAATTTGGTCGAGGTCACGGTCATGATTTAGCACCGTTTGAGATGTACCATAAAGCCCGTGGATTACGTTGGCCGGTAGTAGATGGAAAAGAAACCTTATGGCGTTATCGTGAAGGTTACGATCCTTATGTCAAAGAAGGGGAAGGCGTAGCGTTTTACGGCTATCCGGATAAAAAAGCGATTATCCTTGCCGTGCCTTATGAGCCGCCGGCAGAATCACCGGATCAAGAATACGATTTATGGTTATCAACCGGTCGTGTGCTTGAACACTGGCACACCGGTACCATGACCCGTCGTGTCCCTGAATTACACCGTTCATTCCCAAATAACTTAGTGTGGATGAACCCGTTAGATGCGGAGGCCCGAGGGTTACGTCATGGGGATAAAATCAAAATCTCATCACGCCGTGGCGAGATGATTTCTTATTTAGACACACGCGGACGTAACAAACCGCCTCGCGGTTTAGTTTATACCACGTTCTTTGATGCAGGTCAGCTTGCCAATGCATTGACACTCGATGCAACAGACCCGATTTCAAAAGAAACCGACTTCAAAAAATGTGCGGTAAAAGTGGAAAAGGCTGCATAAAAACGACATAAAAAAACAACCGCACTTGTCACTAGAATAGGAAATGAAATATTCATTTCCTATTAAAAGTGCGATCAATATTTAAAGAGAAAATGAAAAAAACCACGCTAAATCCTGAACGCCGACGCTTTCTAAAAGAAACTACCCGAACAGCGGGTGGTCTTGTTGGCATAGGAATTTTGCTGGGGTTACAACAAAATCAAAGCTTAGCCCGTGAAGGTGTCGCGCTACGTCCACCGTTTGCCTTGCAAGACGCAAAAGCATTTTCTGCGGCTTGTATCCGCTGTGGTCAATGCGTGCAGGCTTGCCCTTACGATATGTTACATCTGGCATCGCTACTGTCACCAGTAGAAGCAGGGACGCCATACTTCATTGCACGCGATAAGCCCTGTGAAATGTGTCCCGATATTCCGTGCGCACACGTTTGTCCAAGCGGAGCGTTAGACCGCAATGCAACGGATATCAACGAATCACGTATGGGGTTATCCGTGTTGTTGGATCACGAAACCTGCTTGAACTGGCAAGGTTTACGCTGTGATGTATGCTATCGGGTTTGTCCGTTAATTGACAAAGCGATTACGTTGGAAAAACAACATAATCCTCGTTCGGATAAACATGCATTATTCATTCCGACAGTGCATTCCGATGCCTGCACCGGTTGTGGCAAATGCGAACAAGCCTGTGTGTTGGAAGAAGCGGCGATTAAGGTTTTACCGATGGAGCTTGCAAAAGGAATGTTGGGTAAACACTATCGCTTAAGTTGGGAAGAAAAGGAAAAAGCCGGTCATTCTCTTGCACCGAAAGATATTATTTCTTTACCTGCCCGCACACCGGAGGCTACAGCGATCCCTGATCCGGCAGAACCTGTTTTGGCACCAATTTTAGAGGTCACCAAATAATGGCAGCAAATGCACCTAAACATGCCGGCAGAGAAGCCCGCCAAAAATGGGGATGGTGGTATGCCAACCGCTTTTTATTTTGGCGACGTTTAAGCCAATTCAGCATTCTGGCGATGTTTTTAAGCGGTCCTTATTTAGGGGTATGGATCTTAAAAGGTAATTACAGTGGTAGTCTGTTGTTCGATACGATTCCTTTAAGTGATCCTTTAATTACAGCAGAAAGCCTCGCGACAGGCCATTTGCCCGATGTACTGACACTAATCGGCGCTGCAATTATTGTACTTTGCTACGCAGTACTAGGAAGTAAAGTTTTTTGTGGTTGGGTCTGCCCGCTAAATGTCGTGACTGATACCGCAGCATGGTTACGCCGTAAACTCGGTATTCGCCAAACGGCAAAACTCTCACGAGGGCTACGCTACGGTATTTTAGCGATGATTTTAGTCGGCAGTGCGGCAAGCGGAATGCTACTGTGGGAGTGGATTAACCCCGTTGCGGCACTAGGGCGTGCTTTTGTCTTTGGACTTGGCGCGACAACTTGGTTAATTGTAGTAATTTTTCTTTTTGATTTGTTGATTGTCGAACACGGTTGGTGCGGACATTTATGCCCAATCGGGGCGGCTTACGGTATTATTGGTGCCAAAAGTATTCTCCGAATTAAAGTCGTTGATCGCAGCAAATGTGACAACTGTATGGATTGCTATAATGTCTGTCCGGAAGCACAAGTGTTACGTTCACCTTTACACGGAAAAAAAGACGAAAGCCTACTTGTGCTTTCTAAAGATTGCATCAGCTGCGGACGTTGTATTGATGTTTGCGCTGAAAAAGTTTTCAAATTTTCAACTCGATTCAATCATTCAGGGGAGTGATTAAAATGACCAATCAGGTATCTAAAATTTTAGTGGGATTAATGACCGCACTTTTTGCCGGTTATTTAATGGCAAATGACGTTAAATCGATAGGTAAAGATTTAACCCAATCACCGGAAAATATTGCACCGGCATTTCACACTGCGCCACGTAACAGTGACTTACCGGCATTAAATTATGTGAACCAACCCCCAATGGTGCCGCATAGTGTGGCTAACTATCAAGTGACAAAAAATGTGAATCAATGCTTAAACTGTCATAGCCCTGAAAATTCACGTTTAAGCGGGGCAACCCGAATCAGTCCGACACACTTTATGGATCGTGACGGAAACATTGGCTCCAGCTCATCACCGCGCCGTTATTTTTGCTTACAATGCCATGTTTCTCAATCAAATGTCGATCCTATTGTGCCAAACGATTTCAAACCGATGAAAGGCTACGGTAACTAATAAGGAAAGATTATGTCAGAGAAAAAACCAAATTTCATCGTGCGCTTTTGGCATTGGTTTCGTAAACCGAGCCGTCTTGCGGTGGGAACAATCATTAGCTTGGCTTTTATTGGCGGCATTTTATCTTGGGTAGGATTCAATTACGGTTTAGAGAAAACAAATACCGAACAATTCTGCGCAAGTTGCCATATGAATGATGCCTATCCCGAATATCTCCACAGCGTGCATTACCAAACCCGTACCGGTGTGGGAGCAAGTTGTCCGGATTGTCACGTACCACACGAGTTCGGGCCGAAGATGAAACGTAAAATCATTGCGGCAAAAGAAGTCTATGCCCATTACACCGGCAAAGTGGATACGCTGGAAAAATTTAATCAACATCGTTTAGCCATGGCTCAAAACGAATGGGCACGAATGAAAGCCAATGATTCCCAAGAATGCCGTAATTGTCATAATGTGGATCGAATGAATTTCAATGAACAACGCCCTGTTGCGGCAAAAATGCACGAGAAAATCAAAACAGAGGGAAAAACCTGTATTGACTGTCATAAAGGTATTGCCCACCAGTTACCTGATATGAGCAATGTAGAATCCGGGTTTAAAAAAGAAACATCGGATAAAGCGGAAAAGTAATCAAATTTTGACCGCACTTTATATGAATAAAGGCACTTTTGGTGCCCATTTAATTTCCATAAAATGTTTCTATAATCAGAAATATATTTAAAGCCCGATACTTTCAACAAGATCGGGCTTTATTTCATCCTTAATAAAAAATATTAAGCTATTAATGTCATTTTTAGTTAATTTAGATAATCCCTAAACATTTTAACTGTGGCAGTTGATTTTCTACAAATCCATTGTAGATTCTTTCCATTCTGGCTTTTCCTTCCTCATCCTTTTCCAAGGTTTTCCCCTCTTCTGCCATAAACAAACCGTTTTCCTTTAATAAACTCCAAGCGAAATCCAATTGTTCTTTCTTCGTAAGCCCCTCAATATGGGCAAGTAAAAACCAACGTTGTACCATATCAAGATTGTATGCACCGCCGGTAACCGGGCTGGCAAGATAGTTAATATTAAATTGCGAAGAACGGGATTGTTCCAAGACATAGCGATTAAATGCTGTACAATGCGGGCGCGATTGCTCAATTGCGTCGTCCGATTGTACTACCGCCAAATTATTTTTACCGGCAAGGATAGCTAAAACCGTAAAAATATCCATTTCATTAAAACGACCTTTTAGTGCTTCAACAATATCTTTAACCAAGTGGACTTTATGATCATGCAGAATATCCAGTATGGGATTAAATAAATCCACATTCAAATCAACTGTCAAATGGCTTGAGGCTTTCATTTCAATTTGCTTACGAGGAGTATGTAGCAAGACACGCAATTTTTTCCATGCCTCTTTTTGCTCATAACCATTTAATCGACGTGCGCCTTTTACCCAAAAATCTTTGCGGAATTGTTTATTTAAGATAAAGTCTTTAACCGTTTGAGCAAATGATGGGGCACTAAAACCAGCCATAAACTCTCGTTGTTCTTGGTTATAGAGGGTTTCGTTAAAATCGTCTAAATAGTTACTGGAACAAGCGAAAGTCAATTTGGCGGATTCTAACCATTTTTGCATATCGGCAAAATACATCGGTTGCCAGTCTTTATTCAGATATTCGTGAGCTACATAATGTGGATCACTATTTTTAAGTCGTTCTACTCGAGAAAGTAATTCCGGTGATTTTTGTGTTAGATTGGGGCTTTGAGCAAATACTTTACCAACAAACTCTATACTATCCTTAATATTTTGTTGGCGACTATTAGAATGTGCAGTCATTGTATTATGATGTTGAAGCAATAAATGACGTACCGGCGATGGCGCAGACCAGCCCGGTAAGGTGTTATAACTGATATATAAAATGCCCCCGACTTTGAGTTTACGGCGAATAAAATCCACAACAATGGTACGATTTTCATCAGAAATCCAAGACCAGATACCATGCAAACCGATAAAATCAAATTCCGGTAAATCATCACGTTTGCAAAATTCATTAAACCCTTGATCAGCAATTAATGCGCCATTATTTGCCACCTCAGAAAGATAACAGGCAAAATTGGCTTGAGATGGATTAAAATCCGTTGCATACCATTTAGCATGACCGGCTGTCGCATGTACATTAACCGATATACCTTGCCCAAACCCTAGCTCACAAGCGTTATATTGAGAAGTTGAAATTGATTCCGGTAACGCAATCCCCGCCATTAAAAAAGGAACAATGGCATTATTGGGATTAAGTTCCGAATAATAGCCAAAAGTGTAGTTTATATCGCTAACATAGCCTTCCGACCAACTAGACATAAGAGATTCTCCTCATGAGTTTAAATAATTTTTATAAATATCGAACATGTTTACTTTGGTAATACATTAATAAAGCCCATGCACTATAACTTATTTTTAACTCATAGTCGTTAAAATTAGATGAATTTTTATATTTCTTTCCAGCCGGAACATTAAAAAGTGCGGTCATTTTTAACCGCACTTTTAGGTAAAATATCACTATTTCTTATTCTTTAGTTTTCGACTTTTCCATTTGCCCACTGATTTAGGAAACTGCTCAACATCCCCTGCCTCATTCCCCCAAGCAATACCAAATCGATTACGGTGTAATGAACGAATCGGGTAGGCATATAAATTCGGACAAGGCATCACCCCATAACCCGCTTTAATATTCTCCTCCACCGAAATAATTTTCATATTCTTGAATTTCCATTGTAATTCCAAACTTTCTTCATAACTTCCCATTTCAAATGAAGGAAGTGCCTTGATATGCGGGGCTTGTTCGGCAAAATAGCGTTCAATCTCTTTTTCTAATATTTCATCTTTCGGCAACCCACGGCAATATAATCCACTGTCAATCCAACCGAATAAAATCTTTTCTAGATATTCACAAATACTTGGACGGGTTTCCAGTGCTTTCATCATGCCGGCAATCCGTTCCGGCGGTGTATCAGGGTTCATAAAATCCACCAAAAAGCGTTTCAAGGTGGCTGCCGAACTTTTTTTATACAGATTTCGATTTAAGGTAAATATCATGCCTAGCATCGGTAACCACATGGTGTAATCCGACACCATCATTTGTGAACCCCGACGAAAGATGTTTATCTTATGGGGATACTCATACGGGTGGACCCAAAATATCACCATTGCACCGGTATTGATAATGTATTCCGGAAACGGGCGCATCAACTTATTGACTTCGGTTAAATAAAATTTTTTATTCACATAGGTATAAATAATGCTGCGTTTGCGATCAAAACGGACTCGCCGTTTGGCTGGCCAGAGGCAGTAGATCAAAAATAGAGCATATTTGCCTGCAATAAAGTAACCAACCCAAATATCGCCTTTATGGCGATCCCACATTCTAGCCATATATTCATCTTTAGTTTCCCCAAACCTTGTATAATTAGGATTATTATCATCTTCTATGCGCGAAAACTCTTTTTGAAAGCGGGTTTCAGGTTGAAATGCAAATTTTAGTTCTTGTATAGTAAGTGCTTGGTAACGAGGATCAATAAAATCATAATAAATCCCCCCCATCAGGATTATCCCAAGTATAATCTTTATCCATCCCCAGCGTTTTTCTTTCAATTCAATGGTATTTTCATCAGTTTTTCTAAACCAGCGGCGCATTAGGCGCTGCTCTTTTTTTGTTAACTCGTTTTGCATCATTTACTCCGAATAACCTTCTTCTATTGCTTTTTCCATCACAGCCTGTGCTTGTTGTTGGATTTCCTTCGTTTTATTTTGAAACTCCTCGCTGAAATAGACATCCTCAAAGGTGCCGCCTTCCTTATCGGTAAACTCTGCAACAATACGCACTTCTTTGATATGAATATTATTTTCGGCAAGGTGGAATCTGACTTCACCGGCAGCGCCTGCATAAAACCGTTTAATCGGCAGTGCCTGAGCGGATCCCCATTGATACAGGTTAATCACCAAATTATGTGTAGTTGGCTCAGTGCGTCTAAATTCGGCACAGCTAATGCGATAATAATCTTGACTGATTTTGCTGTTCCTTGTGAAAACAAAAGTGCGGTCATTTTTCTTGGCATTTCTTACTCTTATAAAAACACTCAAAATTTTAACCGCACTTTTGTTCATTAACTTAATAAATCATCTTTCTCTGAATACTTACCGTCTTCCAATTCGTTCCCCCAACCACCTATAAAGCCGCCGGAATGCATAGAACGTTTCGGGTATTCATATAAGTTCTTGTAAGGCACACGCTTAAACCCCAACGCTCGGTTCAGCTCCACAGTTTCAATAGTCAGGAAACCGCTTTTCAATGTAGTTTTCTCGCTAGGGTCTGCCCGCATACTGCAAGAGGGCAATGCTTTGATTTTCGGAGCCTGTTCCGTAAAGTATTTTTCAATCTCCGTTTCTAATACCTCATCTTTTGGTAACCCACGGCAATATAATCCACTGTCAATCCAACCGAATAAAATCTTTTCTAGATATTCACAAATACTTGGACGGGTTTCCAGTGCTTTCATCATACTTGCAATCCGTTCCGGTGGCGTATCGGGATTCATAAAATCCACCAAAAAGCGTTTCAAGGTGGCTGCCGAACTTCTTTTATACAGATTTTGATTTAAGGTAAATATCATACCTAGCATAGGTAACCACATGGTGTAATCCGACACCATCATTTGTGAACCCCGACGAAAGATGTTTATCTTATGGGGATACTCATACGGGTGGACCCAAAATATCACCATTGCACCGGTATTGATAATGTATTCAGGAAACGGGCGCATCAACTTATTTACTTCGGTTAAATAAAATTTTTTATTCACATAGGTATAAATAATGCTGCGTTTGCGATCAAAACGTACTCTCCGTTTGGCTGGCCAGAGGCAGTAAAGAAAAAATGAAAAATATAAACTTGTGAGAATGTAAATATAGCCAATAATCAGACTGGCTTTCTCTCTTCGATGTTCTTTCATTGATATAAGAAATTCTTCTTTGGTTTCTCCCCACCTTGTTAAATTAGGATCTTCATCAGATACTTCATACTCATATTGTTTTTCTGCCCATTTATCTGGTTGAAAGGTTAGTTCTACGTTACGCCAAGTCCATTCTTTATGGTTAAGATCAATAAAATTATAATAAATCCCCCCCATCAGGATTATCCCAAGTATAATCTTTATCCATCCCCAACGTTTTTCTTTCAACTCAATGGTATTTTCACCAGTCTTTCTAAACCAACGACGCATTAGGCGTTGCTCTTTTTTTGTTAATTCATTTTGCATTACTTACTCCGAGTAGCCTTCATCTATTGCTGTTTCCATTGCAGCTAGCGCTCGTTGTTGGATTTCCTTCGTTTTATTTTCAAACTCTTCACTGAAATAAACATCCTCAAAGGTGCCGCCTTCCTTATCCGTAAACTCCGCAATAATACGAATATCTTCTATGTGGATATTATTCTCGGCAAGATAAAATGTGACTTCACTGGGAGCTCCTGCATAAAACCGTTTAATCGGTTGTGCTTGAGCTGAACCCCATTGATACAGGTTAATGACCAGATTATGTGTGGTTGGCTCTGTACGTCTAAATTCGGCACAGCTAATACGGTAATAACCTTGGCTGATTTTGCTGTTCCTTGTGAAAACAAAAGTGCGGTCATTTTTCTCGGTATTTCTTACTCTTACAAAAACACTCAAAATTTTAACCGCACTTTTATTTTTATATAAGATATAACTATTTCTTATTCCTGTACTTGAGTTTCTGAGTTTTCCATTTATTTGGTTTGGGTGGTTTAGCGCAAGGCTCGACATCCCCTGCCTCATTTCCCCAAGCAATACCGAATCGGTTGTAGTGTAATGAAAGAATCGGATATTCATATAACTGAGGGCAGGGTACGATACCATAGCCCGCTTTGATATTTTCCTCCTGCGAGATAATCTTCATATTTTTAAATTTCCACTTTAATCTCATCCCTTCTTCATAGGTTCCCATCTCAAATGCAGGAAGTGCCGTGATATGAGGGGCTTGTTCGGTAAAATAACGTTCAATTTCTTTTTCCAACACTTCGTCTTTCGGTAATTTACGGCAGTATAAGCCACCGTCTATCCAACCAAATAAAATCTTTTCTAGGCATTCAAAAATACTTGGACGGGTTTCCAGTGCTTTCATCATACTTGCAATGCGTTCCGGTGGCGTATGCGGGTTCATAAACTCCACTAAAAAGCGTTTAAGTACAGCGCCTTTACTATGTTGGTACATTTTTGGGGAGAGCATAAAAATCATCGGTAGCCACATGGTGCGGTCTGACACAATCATTTGTGAGCCACCTCTAAAATTAGCAAAATGTTTTGCCTGTTGATATGGATGTACCCAAAAAAATAATGCACCACCTACAAATGCAAAATATTCGGGTAACGGACGCATTAATTTATTAACCTCGGTTAAATAAAAATTGTTATTCACATAGGTGTAAATAATGCCTCGCTTACGATCAAAACGTACTCGACGTTTAGCAGGCCAAAGAAAATAAACAAGAGAGAAAATATATAGGCTTGTAAGAAAATAAATATAGCCAATAATCAAACCGGCTTTCTCTCTTCGATGTTCTTTCATCGATATAAGAAATTCTTCTTTGCTTTCTCCCCATCTTGTTACATTCGGATCTTCATCAGATACTTCATATTCATATTGTTTTTCTGCCCATTTATCCGGTTGAAAAGTTAATTCTAAATCACGCCAAGTCATTTCTTTGTAGCGAGGATCTATGAAATTATAATAAATACTCGCAATAAGAATTATTCCTAACACTATCTTAACTGCCGCCCAACGTTTTTCTTTCAATTCGATAGTATTTGAATCGGTTTTTCTAAACCAACGGCGCATTAAGCGTTGTTCTTTCTTTGTTAATTCATTTTGCATTACTTACTCCGAATAGCCTTCATCCATTGCTTTTTTCATTGCAGCTTGCGCTCGTTGTTGGATTTCCTTCGTTTTATTTTCAAACTCCTCGCTGAAATAGACATCCTCAAAGGTGCCGCCTTCCTTATCCGTAAACTCCGCAATAATACGAATATCTTCTATGTGGATATTATTCTCGGCAAGATAAAATGTGACTTCACTGGGAGCTCCTGCATAAAACCGTTTAATCGGTTGTGCTTGAGCTGAACCCCATTGATACAGGTTAATGACCAGATTATGTGTGGTTGGCTCTGTACGTCTAAATTCGGCACAGCTAATACGGTAATAACCTTGGCTGATTTTGCTGTTCCTTGTGAAAACAAAAGTGCGGTCATTTTTTTTGGTGTTTCTTACTCTTAAAAAAACACTCAAAATGTTAACCGCATTTTTAGGTAAAATATCACTATTTCTTATTCTTTAGTTTTCGACTTTTCCATTTGCCCACCGGTTTAGGAAATTGCTCGACATCCCCTGCCTCATTCCCCCAAGCAATACCAAATCGATTACGGTGTAATGAACGAATCGGGTAAGCATATAAATTCGGACAAGGCATCACCCCATAACCCGCTTTAATATTCTCCTCCACCGAAATAATTTTCATATTCTTGAATTTCCATTGTAATTCCAAACTTTCTTCATAACTCCCCATTTCAAATGAAGGAAGTGCCTCGATATGCGGGGCTTGTTCGGCAAAATAGCGTTCAATCTCTTTTTCTAATATTTCATCTTTCGGCAACCTACGGCAATATAACCCACCGTCAATCCAACCGAATAAAATCTTTTCGAGATATTCACAAATACTCGGGCGGGTCTCCAACGCTTTCATCATACTTGCAATACGCTCCGGTGGCGTATCGGGATTCATAAATTCCACTAAAAACCGTTTAAGCACTGCGCCTTTACTGCGTTGATACATACCCGGCAACATCATAAAAATCATGGGTAGCCACATGGTATAGTCTGAAACAACTATCTGAGAGCCCCTAATTGCATTAGCAAAGTATTTTGCTTGTTGATATGGGTGTACCCAAAAACTAACCATTCCGCCCATAAAAGCAAAATATTCCGGAAATGGTCGCATAAGTTTATTCACTTCCGTTAAATAAAACTTGTTATTAATGTAAGTATAAATAATACCTCGCTTACGGTCGAAACGTACTCGGCGTTTGGTCGGACGAAGGAAACAGAGCAAAACAAGAACATATTTACCAACAGCAAAATAACCAATCCAAATATCTCCTTTATGACGCTCCCACATCCGAGCCATATATTCATTTTTAGTTTCTCCAAACCTTGTATAATTAGGATTATTGTCATCTTCTATCCTAGAAAACTCTTTTTGAAACCGACTTTCAGGTTGGAATGCAAATTTTAGTTCTTGTATGGTAAGTGCTTGATAACGAGGATCAATAAAATCATAATAAATCCAACCAACAATTAGAGCTATAAAAAAGACCTTAACAAATCCCCATTTTTTTTCCTTTATTTCAATGGTATTTTCATCGGTTTTTCTAAACCAGTGGCGCATTAAACGTTGCTCTTTCTTTGTTAATTCATTTTGCATTACTTACTCCGAATAGCCTTCATCTAGTGCATTTTCTATCACAGCCTGTGCTTGTTGTTGGATTTCCTTCGTTTTATTTTGGAACTCCTCGCTGAAATAGACATCCTCAAAGGTGCCACCTTCCTTATCCGTAAACTCCGCAGTAATACGCACCTCTTTGATATGAATATTATTTTCGGCAAGGTGGAATGTAACCTCCCCGGAAGATCCCGCATAAAACTGTTTAATCGGCAGTGCCTGAGCGGAACCCCATTCATACAGGTTAATCACCAGATTATGAGTAGTCGGCTCGGTGCGTCTAAATTCGGCACAGGTAATACGGTAATAACCTTGACTGATTTTACTGATTTTTAATCCCGCTTGAATCTCATATTCATAGAGTTCTTTTTCAAAACCCTTGCTAATTAACATATAATCTTCAATCTGTTTATTCATTGGTAGTCCGCCACCAGATATGGCATCTACCTGACCGATAGTAATCAACTCCAGTCTTGCAATGTGCTGCTCGGCTATTTCTGCGATTTCCTCATTAGCTAAAATTTCTGCACGCTGGATTTGATTATTAACATCATCACGCTTTTCACTCCAATAAAAATAATCTTTTTTACCCCAAAAACCTTTTTTTACCCAAGTTTCTAACGGTGTTGAACCCCACAAAAATATTGAAGCAGTAGCTACCAGCAAAATCACCCAACCGATAGGACCTAAAGTTGGCAATATTGAAAGCTTAATAACACTAAGTCCGAGCATCACTCCCGAAAGCATGATCGCACTGTTCGCTACGATTGATACCTTATCCTCATTAGCGATCGCCTCTCTTAATCCGCCAAAGGCAATAAGTGAAGTTAATAATCCCCCAACCACAGCAGCCCCCGTATAAGCCAATGCCCGAACACCAATCAATACCGAAAGTGCCGATGCGCCGCTGAGATTTCTTAACACATTCATCCCCGCCCCCGGCTTGCCGATTAATTTCAAGGCATACGCCGTATCCGCTGTTCCCACCGAAATATCCAGTATCGCCGTAGTTTTGACTACCACCGGGTCTAACGCCAGTCTGCCCGCTGCCGTGCGTGCCAACTTTCTCGGTACGGTTAAATCATTATTTAATGATAGTATCCCCGCATAAATCGCCAATACACCGCTAAAACCATAATAGCGTTCGCTAAGCTGTATGCGGGTTTCCAAATCCCGAATTTCATCAAGGGTAATTCGCCGATAATTGATTAAGTCTTGTTTGATTTGGCGGAGTTCTCTTTTAATGGCTTTCTTACCGCCATTGCCTCGGCGGTGATTATACTGTCGTGAACGTTCTTCCTTTATCAGCCTATCTATCTGCTTGTCCGCCACTTCGGCAAAGAAATAATCGACATTTTTGATTAATTTTTTCTCATCCCAACCATAAATCGCCATTACCTTATCAAACTGTATTTTTCTTAATGCCGCTAAATTTGCCACCGTACGTCCGCTGTTCAGATACACATGCTCCACACCTCGAAAATAGCCTTTTAATATATGATGGCGTTGCTGAGGAGGAAGTATTTTCATTGCCATCCCATACACGGCATCAGTCACTTTTTTACTGTGTTCTTTTAGCCAGCCTATTGTAGTTGGGGAATTATTGGCGGGTACCGCATCATCACTAAACAAATTTTCTAATAGCTCAACACCGTTAGAGGTGCATTCCAAGCCATAGGTTAAATCCGACAGTAAACGATAAAACACATAAAAACCACGGTCAATACCGTTTTCTAGCGGAGCATAACCAATAATATCGTCAGAAATATTGAAAAATTCTTTAAACGAAGCTCGTTGTGCCAGTTGTATCACTTGCTTCACCAATTCGCCTGCCGGTTTTTCATAACGTTCAAAGGGTTCTTTTAACAATGCTGTCATTTTGCTGTTAAATTCACTCACCAACCCATCCCGCACGCCTTTTTGTTCAATTACCCGCTCTTGTTCCTTAAATGGATAGTCTTTTCCTTTGATATCATAGCCAATTTTCGGGTCAATAATATTGCCGATAGTTATCGGATAGGCATAACGGGCGTAGTAGGCTTTTTGTTTTTCCGTAAAATCAATGATGAGTTTTTGTAATTCATGCATTTCACCGACAACATCCTGCAACGCAACCATCAATCCCGTTTCTTTGTAATCAGGAAAACCGGATAAAGCACTAGGGATAGCTGTATTTTTGAGTTTTGTGTACCAACTTTGCGTTTGCTCGGATAAATCGTTTGATTTATTAAGAGATTGATATTCCAATACATGTATATTGAGGTCTTTTAACGGAGCCGAATGTTTTTCCGGCGCGCTGACATTGACCGTTGTCATGACTATCTGTCGTAATTTATCGTCTTTTTCAAAGCGTTCAATGATCTCTGACGACCACATATACTCACTATAAGCAATATCGACAATATCAACATCTTTATCGACAAATGCGGTATTGAAACTTATTGTGTTAGTCATACAAGGATATTTTGAGGTGTCTATTTTACCTAATGTCCAATTTCCATTGGCACCTTTTTCACCCCATTTACAAAGTAAGAAAGAGGCGTTTAATCCGGCATTTTGATAGTCGCTTAGTTGTTCAAATTCACTCGCACTATTTATATCGTCACTATGGGTGACATAGCGAAAAACCAGCCATTTGCCTTTATCATCAGTAGAAAATAAACGGTGTTTGGTATGTGCATAGATATAGACAAAACCTTGGCGAAGTTGCATCAGTGAGTGTACCTCTGATTGCCCGATACCGGCAGGTGCGATCTCAGATAAGTTTTTTATATTTCCCGCTCTTGCCTGCGCTAAATAATCGATACTTAATCCGTAACGCACCGGATAAAGGGGGATAATCGGTAATTCACATTTGCTGTGTCCGTCTGACAATTCTTGAGCGGCTTGATTAATTTTAGCAACATCAAGCTTCATTTTAGGTTTAGTTTGTTTGGTCTGCGTGCTATCTTTCATCTTCATTTTCTTTCTCAATGAGATTATTCATTAGTGTTTCAAGTAAATTTGTTGTTGAAAACTGTGTTTTTTGCCATAGCTGTTCAAGCAGGCTGAAATAGTTCAATCCATTATTTTCGGCAATTACACGACCGACTAAATAAAACCAGTATTCACGTTGAGATTGTGCTATGTTACGCGATTTTGCATTTTCTAACCATTTGTCAATGATATCTAAATCAATTTCGTCAAAATAGTCTAACACCATATTTTTTAACGTCGATTTTGTATTGAGCCACTTACTGCGTTCAAAAGCGTTCCGCTCCACCTCTCCCAACTCAATTTTTGCAGGCTGGGTATGTTCCGGTAACGGGTTTAAGCTAAAGCAAATAAATTCCTGCTCTACACGCACACCAAACGCTTCAATAATAGGGGCTTGCTTTTCTTGTGGTTGAACAGCTTGTTGCGTCTGTAAGGTATTTGACTTCACCCCAAACAATGCCGCAAGTTGAGCCGGGTAGTGGGTCAGTTGCGGCAGATAGCGATTGAGCACGAGCGGGTCGTAGAAGCGGAAAAAATACCACTTTTCAGCGTTTGGGTCATAAAGGTGGGTCCATTTTCGCAGGTGGTGATAAACCTCATCAAAGGATTGACGGCTTTTAATAAAAATTACCGGGTTAATCGCCCAGTGGCTGAATACTTTGCTGTCGGCTTTTCTAAACAGACGTTGTAAAAACGCCACGGTTTCTTCTTGGTACGGGTCAAATTCTAACAAGTAAGGGGCTTGCTCTTCTAAGGCTTGCCCGATATTTCCGGTATAAAGATTTGCCAGACGACCGGCGCTTTCTAGGCGGTAAGGAAAACTGACGGCTTTGGCACAATCAACCACGGCATAAAAGTGCGGTGGATTTTGGCTGTGTTTTTCCGGTTCGGCTTCTTTTGCTTTTTCTCTTTTATGTGCAGCTTGATTTAAGATTTGATGGTATTCCCCCAGCCCTTCAAAATCCGCAAAGAAAAGCGACCGCACTTCGTCGGGTAGCACAGAGGGGGCGATAAATTCGGTAAAGGGTGAAAATCGGACGGACTGTCGGTTAAGAAAGGTGTCAAGATGTTGTTTGGTTTGTCCCGTTTCATCGGTATATAAACAAAACAACGGCGAGTTATTGGACACTTGTTGCGCCGCCCTCCAAAGTGCTGCCTCAAAGCCGTGTCGGGAGAGCCACGTTTGAATGGGAAGCGGTGCCAATTGTGCTTGCCCGATAAGTTGATGTTGGTTGAGATAATGCTCAACCTGCTGAAAGTAGTTTTCCGTATCTTCAGCCAAACAAAGTAAATAAGCGGTCTGTGTGATATGGGGTGTGGCTTGATGGCTTAAATGATAATGGGTGAGCCAAATTTGTCCGGTCGGTTGTTGTGTGGACATAGTGTTATCTCCTATCGCCCTGTAATAGACCAAAAGTGCGGTTGTTTTTCAAATATTTTTAATCATTCTAATCTTTCTTCGATTATCCGACAACAAAAACGGGCTGAAAAACAACCGCACTTTGGTTCTTTTGCGATATGATGCCGCAGTGTCTCTGATAGTAATCATTTCAATCGCATATTAAATAGGGCGTACACAAGTACGCCATACATTTGGTATCAATTTTTTATTTTATGCGTTTGCTACATAATTCTTACGCTACTCTGCCAGCTCTACTTGCTCATGAGCCATTAATTCCTGACCGACATCATCAAGTAAAGTTAAATAGCGCTCGTATTGTCTCAATATATCGGCAATCAATTCATCTTGATCCATATATTGCACATCGTAACCGACACGCCCATCAAAAAAATACGTATAGGGCTGATAACTTGTTTCATGTTGAATATGCGGAAGATTTTCATCGTTAATGAGCTGTTCGGAAACCTCATGCCCAACGGATTTAATTCCATACATAAAATCACGCATCAATTCTTTTTGAATGACTAATTCTACGGCGGGTTCTTCCTGATCAAATAAGGTATTGATTTGTACGTTTAAATTATATTTGCCGATAAGTTCTTGGCGTAATTCACGCATTGCCGGCAACGCCGTGTATTTTAAGAAACGCAAAATATCTTTTTCCTGCGTTTGGTTCATCATTTGTTCCAAACGTTCTTTCCATTTTTCACCCGTCCATAAAATACTGGTCGGATTAACCTTTGTGGCGAAGTATTTTTGATCTGCATTTAAGCCTTTCCATAGGCTAAAACACATGACTAACATCAATACGGCAAAGGGCAAGGCGACCATTAATGTCATGGTCTGCAAGTTTGCCAAACCGCCCGATTGCATTAATACGACCGCTACTACGGACATCAATACGCCCCACATCACAGTTTGCCAGTTCGGTGAGGTAAGACTTTTATCACGAGAGGCAATATTATTCAAAACATAAATTCCCGAATCCGCCGAGGTGATAAAAAATAGCGAAATCACGATCAAACTCACCAAACCGCTAATAGTAGGCAATGGTAAATAATCAAGAAACTTAAACAATAAGGTTTCCGGTGATGAAATCATTTGCCCCAGTGCACCGGCTGCCTCGCCATCATTTAGCCAAATCGCGGTATTCCCAAATACCGTGAACCAAAGTATGCCGAATAAACTTGGAATAACCAATACACCAAAAATAAATTCTCGAATTGTTCGACCTTTGGAAATTCGGGCGATAAATAACCCCACGAAAGGCGCCCATGAACACCACCACGCCCAATAAAGTACCGTCCATCCGCTAAACCAGGCGGTATGCTCTTGCTCATACACATAGGTTTTGAAACTCAGTTGTACTAAATTGCCGAGATAGGTTCCGATGTTATCGCTAAATGCCGAGAGTAAATAAAGCGTTGGTCCGGTAACCAATACAAAAATAAGTAATAAAAATGCGAGTGTTAAATTTAATTCACTTAGTATTTTTACCCCTTTACCGACCCCCGAAATGGCTGAAAAAATCGCTAAGCTCATTACGACAATGATCACCATCACCTGCAATGTAAAGTTATTTTCACTTACCCAGCCCATTTGATGTAGCCCCGCACCTAATTGAGATGCGCCAAAACCTAGTGTGGTGATAATACCGAATAAAGTGGCAAGTAATGCCATAATATCAATGATATCCCCTACTTTGCCATTGATACGATCTTTCAATAACGGATAAAAACAGGAGCGTAATGCTAACGGCAATTTATAACGGAAACCGAAATAAGCTAAGGCTAATGCAATCGTGCCGTATACCGCCCAAGCATGAATGCCCCAGTGGAATAAGGTATGTAATAATGCCTCTTGCTGCCGATGTTCCGCAGCGCCGCTGGTAATTTCCGAAAGATAATGGGTTAATGGTTCGGCAACCCCA
Source organism: Rodentibacter mrazii (assembly GCF_001998825.1). Taxonomy (GTDB): domain Bacteria; phylum Pseudomonadota; class Gammaproteobacteria; order Enterobacterales; family Pasteurellaceae; genus Rodentibacter; species Rodentibacter mrazii. The sequence continues at coordinate 31,796 of NZ_MLHG01000051.1, read as the reverse complement.
AAGAACATCAATCCCACCCCCATACCGGCAGCAAATAACATTGCAAGCCAAGAGAGGAAACTAAATTCCGGCTCTTCCTCATCACTGCCGAGTTTAATATTTCCCAAACTACTTACAGACAAAATCAGTAAAAAGCCTAAAAAAATTGAAAATGCCAAGACATAAAACCAACTAAAATTTGCAAAAATGCCTGCTTTTGCTTGGTTTAATAATGCTTGAGTTTGATTCGGTGCGATTAAAATCATCGCCACCAGCAATAAAACAAAAAATAACGTTAATCCAATTACAAAAGGATTAAATGACGTTCGCTTTTCTATAAATTGAGATAAAGACAAACCTTTCCCCTTAAAATGAAGTGTATAAATTAAAAATTCGATTTATTCAAAACATTGCCATTAGGCAAAAAAGTGTGTAGTGGAACCACTACAATGACAGCACATAGAAGTGCGATTTTGGTAGAAACACTCAGTAGGCATTGAGAGATTATTTCTAAAAGCGGGGGAAGTCTAGCAAAAAATGATGATTATTTCAAATTAGTGGATATTGACGATTAAAAGTGCGGTGAAAAACACCGATATTTTCCACCGCACTTAAAAGAAAAACTATATTCTCTCCTCAATAATACCACCGCCTAAACAAACCTCGTCTAGATAAAATACGGCAGATTGTCCGGGGGTCACAGCAGCTTGAGGTTCATCAAAAACAACACGGATGGTGTCATTATCAATAGGTTCTATTACACAAGGAATATCCGTTTGACGATAGCGGGTTTTCACCGTGCAACGTAAAGATTCACAAATCGTTTGACGATCCACCCAATGGAGCTGTTTGGCAATTAACCCTTTGGAAAATAAACGTGGATGATTATGGCCTTGAGCCACAATGAGTTCGTTATTTTCCACATCCTTATCTACCACATACCAAGCTTCGTCACCGGCATTTTTCAACCCACCAATACCCAAGCCTTTACGCTGTCCTAAGGTATGGTACATTAACCCCTCATGGCGACCAATCACCTCGCCGTCCACCGTACGAATATCCCCCGGTTGTGCCGGTAAATAACGGGCTAAAAAATCCTTAAATTTACGCTCACCTATAAAACAAATTCCCGTTGAATCTTTCTTTTTTGCCGTGATCAAACCTAGCTCTTCGGCAATCGCACGCACAATCGGTTTTTCAATTTCCCCCACAGGGAAAAGACTTTGCCCCACTTGTTGATGGCTTAGGGTATATAAAAAATAGCTTTGATCTTTATTGGCATCCAAACCACGTAATAACTTTGCCTGATTATCATCAGCGGTGCGACGAACATAATGCCCGGTTGCGATATAATTTGCACCAAGATCTTCTGCCGCATAGTCTAAAAATGCTTTAAATTTAATTTCTTTATTACATAAAATATCAGGATTCGGTGTTCGACCGGCTTTGTATTCCGTTAAAAAATGCTCGAATACGTTATCCCAATACTCAGCAGCAAAATTAATTTTATGCAGTTTAATGCCGAGCTTATCACACACAGCTTGCGCATCCGCAAGATCTGCTGCCGCAGTACAATAATCCGTATCATCATCCTCTTCCCAGTTTTTCATAAACAGGCCTTCCACTTGGTAGCCTTGTTGCTGAAGAATAAAGGCGGAAACGGAAGAATCCACACCACCGGACATCCCACAAATGACTTTTTTAGCTGCGTTCTCAGTTAATTGCTCCGCCGTAAGTTGCGGAAAATGATTTTCATAAGTTTGTGATTTCATAATGTGATAGTAAAAATTTCGCTAAATTAAGTATTCAGGCATTCTACCGCAAATCAATTAAGAGTAAAAATGCCCAAGAATTTTGGGCATTTTACGGTTATATTCATGATCATTTCATTGTCCGTCTGGCAGTGACCGTTTTTCCACCGATTCCCCAATTATCCATATCAACTTCATCAATAATCACAACTGTTGTTTCAGAGTTTTTATGCAATACTTTTTGTAATAGCTCTGTTACCCCTTCAATTATTTCCGCCTTTTGTTGTTCTGTCGGCGCTTCCTTTCCTCCGGTTACTTTAATATTGACATAAGGCATGTTAATTTCTCCAAAATTATTTCACTTCATAAAATGACGAATCATCATTTTTCTTCGCAAATTTTTGTTCATACTCTGCTTTGGCTTGTTCATCACCTGCATCAAGTTTTGATTGAAGTGTATCGCAAGGTTTATCACAATCACAGGCTTTGGCGATTCCCAATGTGGACAAGCCACCACAGCTGCCTTTTAAGCTCTGTTTTTTGATAATAAAACCAATCGACATCAGTAAAATAATCGCCACAAAGGCGATGAGGGTAAAAAATAACGTTTGCATGATTATTCCTTTGTTTCCATTAATTTTTTAAATGCAGATGACATTTTTGTTTCAAAGCCATTTTCGGTTTTGATGATTAAATAGACCGCAAGATCATCTTTCTCCGCCACTTCAAGGGCTTTTTCTTCTCCAAGAACAAATAACCCTGTGGATAAACCGTCTGCCGTCATTGTTGTTGGTGAAAAAACCGTAATGGAGGCAAGATGATGTTGAATCGGGTAACCGGTTTTCGGATCAATTTCATGGGCGAAGCGTTTGCCGTTTTCTTCAAAATAAATACGATAACCGCCGGAGGTTGCCATTGCCATATTATTTAAACCAATCACATTTTCGACCGCTCTTTCCCCCGTCATATTAGGCTTTTCAATGGCGATTTGCCAAGGTTTCCCTTCTGCGTTTTTTCCTTTGGCGCGAATCTCACCACCAATTTCCACCATATAGTTTTGTGCGTTGAGCTGTTCTAATTTCTCTGCAACCTGATCTACGCCAAAACCTTTCGCGATGGAAGAAAGATCAATATAAACTTGTGGAACGGATTTACTTAATGTTGGGGTTTGCCCCCACATATCAAGTGTGATTTTATCAAGCCCTACCCAAGCTTGGCGCTCTGCAAGTTGTTCTGGTGTCGGTTGGCGTTCCGGGCGTTTTTCAGGACCAAATCCCCATAAATTCACAACCGGTCCAACAGTCACATCAAGCGCTCCTTCTGTGATTTGATGTATTCGAATGGCTTCTGCCAACACTTTCGCAAAATCTGCTGAAATTTCAATAGGCGTGTTAACTCGGGTATTTTGGTTAAAACGACTCAATTCCGAATCCTTGATATAGGTGGACATTTTGGCATTGACGTCTCTTAAAATGCTATCAATCTGTTCATGGGTCTTTTGTGAACTTTCACTCACAGCGCCATCATCAATATATTTTACATGATAGGTTGTGCCCATGGTTTTACCACTTAATGTGATCACTTCAGCCTCTTTCTTACAAGCCGTCAGTGAGCAAGCAAAAACAACGGCAAGTAGTCCACTCAATATTTTCTTCATTTATTTTTCCTAATGAGACGAATATAGGCAAACTGACTTTTCAACCAGCTTGCCTGTAATCTGAATAGCAACAAGGGCGCATGCCATACGCCCCTAAAAACGCTTTAAATTTTGACCGCACTTCATCACAAAGTGCGGTCAATTTTCATGGAGTTTTAACTAATTAAAATCAGCCACCGAAGTCATCTAATAAGATGTTTTCGTCTTCAACGCCGAGGTCTTTCAACATTTTGATTACCGCTGCGTTCATTACCGGAGGTCCACACATATAGTATTCACAATCTTCCGGTGCTTCATGATTTTTCAGATAGTTTTCATAAAGTACGTTGTGAATGAAACCGGTATAGCCATCCCAATTATCTTCCGGCAATGGATCAGAAAGTGCCACGTGCCATTTGAAGTTTGGATTTTCCGCTTGAAGCGTATCAAAATCTTCCACATAGAACATTTCACGTTTAGAACGTGCACCATACCAGAATGAGATTTTGCGTTTAGAATGTAAACGTTTTAACTGGTCGAAAATATGCGAACGCATTGGCGCCATACCCGCACCACCACCGATGAAGACCATTTCCGCATCAGTATCTTTCGCGAAGAATTCACCGAATGGACCGGAAATTGTCACTTTATCACCTTCTTTTAATGACCAAATGTAAGAAGACATTTGACCTGGAGGGGCATCAGGTTGACGTGGTGGAGGCGTTGCAATACGTACGTTAAGCATAATAATGCCTTTTTCTTCCGGATAGGAAGCCATGGAATAGGCACGAATAATATGCTCATCCACTTTAGACACATAACGCCATAAATCGTATTTATCCCAATCCTCGTGATATTCTTCCGGAATATCAAAGTCTTTATAGTAAACCGTGTGAGGCTCTGCTTCAATTTGGATATAACCACCGGCACGGAATGGCACTTCTTCACCTTCAGGAATCGCCAATTTAAGCTCTTTGATGAATGTCGCTTTGTTATCGTTAGAGATAACGGTACATTCCCATTTTTTCACACCGAAGATTTCTTCAGGAAGTTCAACTTCCATATTGCCTTTTACATTCACTTGGCAGGCCAAACGATAACCTTCTTTTGCTTCACGCTTATTAATGTGAGAAAGCTCGGTAGGAAGAATTTCGCCACCACCGCTTTTCACTTTCACAATACATTGACCACAAGAGCCACCGCCACCACAAGCAGAAGAAACGAAGATACCCTTACTTGCTAAAGCACCTAATAATTTGCCACCGGCCGGTAATGTAATTGCCTTTTCAGGATCATCATTAATGCCGATTGTAATATCCCCGGAATCTACGAGTTTTGATTTCGCAAATAAGATGATTGCTACTAATACCAATACGATAACCGTAAAGGCAGCAATACCGAGTGCAAGAATTACTGAATCACTCATTGATTACACTCCTTATAATTGAATACCGGAGAAGGACATAAAGCCCAACGCCATCAAACCAACAGTGATGAAAGTAATGCCTAAGCCTTTCAAACCACCCGGAATATCCGCATATTTCATTTTTTCCGTTAAACCGGCAAGGGCAACGATGGCAAGCATCCAACCTAAACCGGAACCGAAACCATATACGATAGACTCAGGGAAATTGTAATCACGTTGAACCATAAAGGATACGCCACCGAAAATCGCACAGTTTACTGCGATAAGCGGTAAGAAGATCCCTAATGCGTTATAAAGAGACGGCATAAATTTGTCTAATACCATCTCAAGGATCTGTACTAAACCTGCAATCACACCGATAAAAGTGATGAAGTTTAAAAATGACAAATCCACACCTTCAATTAACGCATTTTCTTTTAATACGTTAGCATAAATTAATTGGTTGACCGGTACCGCAATTCCTAATACGAAGGTAACCGCGATCCCCAAACCAAAAGCTGTCGAAACCTTTTTTGATACCGCCAAGAATGTACACATCCCCAAGAAGAAGGAAAGTGCCATATTTTCAATGAAGACGGCCTTCACAAATAGGCTAATGTAATGTTCCATTGATTATTTCTCCTGTTGCTCCGGTTTCCAAGTTCTTAATCCCCAGATGACAAATCCAATGATAAAGAATGCACTTGGTGCAAGTAGGAATAAACCGTTTGCTTGGTACCAACCACCATTTTGAATAGTTTCAAGAATAGTTATACCGAATAATTTACCTGAACCGATAAGTTCACGGAAGAACGCAACAATGATGAGCATTGCGCCATAACCCAAACCGTTACCAATACCGTCCACGAAACTTTCAAGTGGAGGTGATTTCATTGCGAAAGCCTCTGCACGACCCATTACGATACAGTTTGTAATAATCAAGCCAACGAATACTGAAAGCTGCTTGGACAAACCGTAAGCATAAGCTTTTAATATTTGGTCAACGACAATTACCAATGAAGCAATAATCGCAAGTTGTACGATAATACGAATACTGTTAGGAATGTAGTTACGGATTAAAGAAACAAAGAGGTTTGATAACCCTGTTACTAACGTTACCGCAATCGCCATCACAAAGGCGGTTTCTAATTTCGTTGTTACCGCTAATGCAGAACAGATCCCAAGTATTTGCAGTGCAATTGGATTGTTTTTAGCAATAGGAGCCAATAACAGATCTTTTAAATTTGTTTTTCCAGACATTAGTTCGCTCCTGCTTGAAGTTTTTCAAGATATTTACTAAAGCCATTTTCACTGAACCAATAATCAAAAGTACCTTGAACACCATTACCGGTTAGTGTTGCCCCTGATAAACCATCGATACTATGATCATCTTTTGGTGCTTGACCTTTCACAATGTGGATAGCCGGTTGATGTTGTTCATTGAAAAGTTTTTTACCTTTAAATAAACCAGCCCAATTTGGGTTTTCAATCTCACCACCTAATCCCGGAGTTTCACCATGTTGATAATAAGTAATACCGTTAATCGTAACGCCGTCCGGTTGAACAGAAACTAAACCATACATAACAGACCATAATCCGGTACCGTAAATAGGTAAAATCACTTGCTGAGTTTGACCTTGTTCATTTTTAACAAGATAAATTTCAGCAGTTTTTCCACGAGTACGGATTCTAGCCTTATCTTGTTCTGCAGGAATCGCTTCTTGAGAATCATCAGGCTGTTGAACATAGTCACCAGTTGCTAAATCAACAAAACGTGGTTCAATAAATTTTGCATAGGTTTCTTTTACATTCGTTTTTTCTTGTAAAAGCCCTGCAACATTGAGGATATTTTTTTGCTTGTCGAGTAATTTTTGCTCTTCTTGTGCAGGTTTTAGCATCACAGCGGAACCAGCAACAATAATGGAACAAACTAAACTCAGTAACAACACAACAAGAATTGTGCCGCCTACACTGTCTTTATTAAACTTAGCCATTTGTTCTTGCTCTCCGACGTTTGATATTTGCTTGAACAACGATGTAGTCAAAAATTGGTGCAAATAAGTTTGCAAACAGAATTGCTAACATCATTCCTTCCGGATAAGCCGGATTCACAGTACGAATTAATACCGCCATGACACCGATCAACGCACCATACCACCATTTACCTGTATTGGTGAACGAGGCTGAAACCGGATCTGTTGCCATGAATACCATACCTAGCGCAAAGCCACCTAAAACAAGATGCCAATGCCAAGGCATTGAGAACATCTGATTCGTTTCAGAACCAATTAAGTTAAACAATGTTGAGGTTGCAATCATACCAATCATCACCCCTGCGATAATACGCCATGAGGCAATTCGGGTGAAGACGATAATTGCACCGCCCACTAAGATCGCTAAGGTTGAAACTTCACCCATTGAGCCAGGGAGGTTACCAATAAATGCATCCATCCAAGAGATTGGTTGTCCGCTTACGCTGTGTTGCAGCGCACCTTGACCTGCTTGTGACCACTGTGAAAGTGCGGTTGCCCCAGAGAAACCATCCGCGGCAGTCCACACAGTATCACCAGAAATTTGTGCCGGATAAGCAAAAAATAGGAAAGCACGACCAGCAAGCGCAGGGTTCATAAAGTTACGACCTACGCCACCGAAGATTTCTTTTGCCACCACGATACCAAAACTGATACCCAGTGCGGCTTGCCATAATGGTAAAGTTGGAGGAACGATTAAGGCAAAAAGAATCGTAGAAACAAACATCCCTTCATTGACTTCGTGGCCACGTACCACAGAGAATAATAATTCCCACATTGTACAAACGGTAAATACCACTAAGTAAATCGGTAGGAAGAAAATTGCACCCAAGGCCATTTTACTGCCCCAACCTGCGTTTAAGGTTAAATCTAACCCTAAACCGTTAGCCAGTGCATAATGCCAGTCGTTTGCAATTAATTGTTCTAAATTGCCTAATTGATTTAATGCAGGAATCGCTTGGTTACCCACATTGTACATACCATAGAAAATCGCTGGAAATAATGCGAGGAACACGGTGATCATCATACGTTTTGAATCTAACGCATCACGCACGTGTGTATTTTTGTGCGTTACCGTACCCGGTGTATAAAGCAAGGTATAAATCGATTCAAAGATCGGGTAAAGCTTGCTGTATTTACCTCCCGGTAAAAACGCGGGTTCCATTTTTTCTAAAAGATTTTTTAAACCCATTTCTAACCTTCCTTCTCAATCTTTTCTAAAGCTTGACGCAAGATGGAACCATATTCATATTTGCCCGGGCAAACAAATGAACAAAGCGCCAAATCTTCTTCATCTAACTCTAAACAACCCAATGCTTGAGCACTATCAGTATCACCGGCAATTAAATCACGTAGCAATAGCGTTGGTAAAATATCCAACGGCATGACTCGCTCATAGTTACCAATTGGTACCATTGCACGTTCACCACCATTTTCTGCCGTAGTAAAATTAAATAATTTTTTACCAAAGTGTCCTAATACGGTACGGGTAATGGAATATTTGTTAGATTGCGGTGTAATCCAACCAAAGAACTCTTTTTCATTACCTTCTGCAATAACAGATACTTGTAATGCGTAACGACCTAAATAATCATGTGCACCTTTCGCGGTATTACCGCATAGCACAGAACCGGAAATTACACGATTTTCGCCCGCACTTAGCTCATCTTGCACTAATTGTGAAAGATTTGCGCCAATCACGGTACGGATCAGACGTGGATTTTTCACTTGCGGACCGGCAAGAGAAATAACACGATCAACATAAAGTTCACCGGTTGTGAATAATTTACCAACGGCAATCACATCTTGATAATTGATGTGCCACACGGTTTTATGTATACCAACAGGATCGATAAAGTGAATGTGAGTGCCCACTAAACCCGCCGGATGAACGCCACCAAAATCATGAATCTGAAGATTTGATAAATCCACAGTCGGAATATTCATACCGTCTGTTTTACACAGATGTAACGGCTTGCTAGGGAATAAACGACTTAACACGGTTAAACCGTTGCTGAAATCTTGCCAATGCTCTTTTAACACGACCTCAGGATCAGCCGAGAGAGGATTAGTATCCATCGCATTTACAAAGATAGAAGAAGGTTCACTTTCAATCGCTGGGATTTTGCTGAAAGGACGCGTACGTAATGCGGTCCATAAACCCGATTCCACAAGATTTTGTTTTACTTGTTCAGGGGAAAGCGTATTGAGATCATCTGCATTATATTTCGCGAAAGTGATTTGTTCATCGCCTTCCACATTAATGACCACAGATTGTAATACACGTTTTTTGCCACGATTTATTGCTGTGATAGTACCACTTGCTGGGGCTGTGAAAACCACGCCGGGATTTTTCTTATCTTCAAAAAGCACTTGACCTTTCTTGACAACATCACCTTCGCGTACCTTCATAGAAGGACGCATCCCCACATACTCCTCACCAAGAATCGCAACCTGATTCACAACGTTGCCGTTGTGGATTACTTGTGCCGGTTTTCCTGCGATAGGAAGATCCAAGCCTTTCTTAATTGTAATCATACTGTTTGCACTACTTTTCAAGGTTAAAAAATACGATTGCAAATAACTAAAATTAAATGCAATCTCGTGTTTGAGCGTGACAGAGAATACGTTAAACCATCAAAGTATTAACTACTGACACATAAATAAAAAACTCAAATTGGTTTAATTTTTTGACAAAGTAAGCGAGCTTTTACAACATCAAAAAATTGAAAATATAAAAATTAAAGCGACCTATTCTAGCTAAAATCTGCGATTCATTCCACTTTAACCCACACTTTTTGTGAAAAAATTGTGAACTTTTTGAAAGATACACACAAAGAGTTATGAACGGAAAATGATCAAATCACAGTCCGACTCCAACACAGTTTGGTGAATTTGGAAATATCTCACCACGTTCTTCCCATTCTTTTTTTGTATAAAGATGAAGTGCTAAGGCATGAATGCCGTTTTTTAAATCATCGGCAAATAGTTGATACAATTTTTGATGGCGTTTAACCTTACTTATTCCATCAAAAGTATCACTCACAATCACCAATTTAAAATGAGAATTAGCACCACGACCGGAGCTATGCATGTGACTTTCATTTTCGACCGCCACAAAGTGCAGTTGAAATTCAGTGTGAATTTTATCTAATAATTCTTGCTGTTTTGACATCATTTATCTCCAATAAAATTTTGCTGAAGGGCTATACATACGTCATTAAGTCTGCAAGAATAGCACAAATCAACTAATTTTTAATTGAGGAAATTATGAAACTTGCAAATAAAATCAAAACATTATCTGCTGTTACTCTGGCTGCTGCAACAATCTTTCTTACCGGCTGCCAAGCTCAATCCAATACACTAACGTTCACACCGCCTGCCCCCAATGCGTCCATGAACGTTAATCAATCCGCCGTTGTTTATGTCACCACAAGCGATGCCCGTTCAAAACAAGATATCGCCAGCTATGTAAAAAACGGGGAATTAGTAAAACTCAATGCTTCACCAAGTGTGACACAATTATTCCAACAAGTGATGCAACAAAATCTGGTAAGCAAAGGGTTCCGTATCGGTCAAGTCAATAATTCAAATGCCGGTGTAACCGTTGAAGTAAAAGATTTTTTCACACAGGTGGATCAAGGCAATTTACGCTACAATCTAAATAGCAAAATTCAAGTGACCGTACACGTACAGGGTGCGAGCGGAAAATATAACAAAGACTTTAACGCCAGCCGTTCACAATCCGGTGTATTTAACGCCAATAATGACGAAATTCAAAAAGTGCTTGGCGAAACCTTCAAAGACATTGTTAATAACATCTATCAAGATCAAGAAGTCGCTACGGCAATCAATCAATATACCCGCTAATCCCGCTTGGGGCGTTTCGCGCCCCATTATTTTCCATAAAAACTTGACGAATCCCTCTTTCAAGCGTAACATTCGCCCGATTTTTTAACGAGAAGGACACACACTTTGGACAGTCATAGTCGATACCGAATATCGCTTTAGACTCCCGCCCAATGTCAAAATGACTATCGGCGAGAGTTCGTCGGTAGATTTACCGCTTTCGGCATCCTTATACAAAACGAAAATACCGCAATTTTTAACCGCACTTTTATTCGTTTGACATTCTTTTGTTCACGGTTAACTGTTCATAATCCCAAAAGGAGTATGAAATGATCAATGCTTTTACTATCAACGATTCCCGTTTATTTCGGATCGATGAAAATGAAACGGATCTCAATAGCGCAATCTGGCTTGATTTGCTCGAGCCTACCGGTGAAGAGCGTGAAATGCTACAAGAAAGCTTGGGCCAAAGCCTTGCCTCTTTTCTTGAGTTAGAAGATATCGAAGCCTCCGCCCGTTTCTTTGAAGACGAAGACGGCTTACACTTACACTCATTCTTTTACTGTGAAGATGAAAATAACTATGCGGATCTTGCCAGTGTGGCGTTTACCATTCGAGATGGTCGCCTATTTACCTTACGGGATCGGGAGCTGCCCGCATTTCGTTTATATCGTATGCGATCTCGTAGTCAGCGCTTACTGGAATTTAATGCTTATGAAGTGTTACTCGATTTATTTGAAACCAAAATCGAACAACTTGCCGATGTCATCGAAAATGTTTATGCTGACCTCGAAGAATTAAGTCGAGTGATTTTAAACGGCACCCAAGGTGAGGCGTTTGATGAAGCCTTAAATACGCTCACCGAACAGGAAGATACCAGCTCTAAAGTGCGTCTATGCTTGATGGATACCCAACGCGCACTCGGTTTTTTGGTACGCAAAACCCGTTTGCCGGCAAACCAGCTGGAACAGGCTCGAGAAATCCTACGAGATATTGAATCCCTACAACCGCACAACGAATCCTTGTTCCAAAAAGTGAACTTTCTTATGCAAGCGGCAATGGGCTACATTAATATTGAGCAGAATAAAATTATGAAATTTTTCTCGGTAGTATCTGTTATGTTCTTACCGGCAACGTTAGTTGCCTCTACTTATGGAATGAACTTTGAGTTTATGCCGGAACTACATTTTAAATATGGTTACCCAATGGCTATCGGTTTAATGATCGCAGCCGCACTCACCCCGTATATTTATTTTAGACGAAAAGGATGGCTATAATGGAATTATCTCAAACTGCATTATTTGTCGGTTCAATCATCAATCTTTATGCGCTCGTGTTGGTCTTACGCATTTGGCTTCAATTGGCTAGAGTGGATTACTACAATCCCCTTTCACAGTTTGTCGTAAAAATTACAGAACCGGTACTTAAACCCATTCGTAAGATCATGCCGATCGTCAAAAACATTGACACCTCGGCTGTCCTTGTGATCTTTATCCTCGGTGCGCTAAAATCCGTACTTTACTTCGGATTAGCCATTGATGTAATGATACTTTTAGGTCTATTAAGCATTCTAAAAGCAACTGGAATGACGATTTTCTATGTGTTATTTATCGGGGCAATTTCAAGCTGGTTTAATCGTGGCAACAATCCTACTTTCTACGCTTTCTATCAGCTGTCAGAGCCACTATTACGCCCTGTTAGAAAAATTTTGCCAACGATCGGTGTGATTGATTTCTCACCCATGGTGATTGTGTTTATCCTGTTATTTATCAATAACCTGATGATTGATATGTTACAGGGGCTTTGGGTGATCGCCGGATAAAGTGCGGTCATAAAATTACATGTTTTCAGCCACGTTCTACGTGGCTTTTCTTTATGAGATTTATAATATGTCAGCGATCGAAAAAATGTCTGATGGCATTCGCCTGAAGATTTTTTTACAACCCAAAGCCAGCAAAGATCAAATTGTTGGAATACATAATGAAGAACTCAAAATCACCATTACCGCCCCTCCCATAGAGGGGCAAGCAAACGCTCACTTATTAAAATTCTTAAGCAAAATTTTTAAAGTACCGAAAAGCAGTATCCTGCTGGAAAAAGGCGAATTAAATCGGCATAAACAAATTTGGATTCCTAATCCTAAATTAATCCCTCAAGAAATCGAGAATTTGTTATAGAACAAACAAAAAAATCACCGCACTTTACGCCTCTTAGCCTACCAATTTATAGCGTTTTACGATATTCTATGAGCCAATTTTCCCATGTAAAGATCCCGCTAAAGTGCGGTCAAAATTTAAGGTGATTTTATGCAAGAACAATATCGTCCCGATATGATTGAACCGAAAGTTCAGCAATATTGGGCAGAAAATAAAGTCTTTAAAGCGGTTAAAGATGTAAATAAAGAGAAATATTATTGTCTTTCTATGTTCCCATATCCGTCCGGCCGTCTGCATATGGGGCATGTGCGTAACTATACAATTGGTGATGTGGTTTCACGTTATCAACGTATGAACGGTAAAAATGTGTTGCAACCGATTGGTTGGGATGCCTTTGGTTTGCCAGCGGAAGGGGCTGCGATTAAAAATAAAACCGCACCGGCAAAATGGACATACGAAAACATTGAATATATGAAAAACCAGCTCAAAATGTTGGGCTTTGGTTATGATTGGGATCGTGAAATTGCGACCTGTAAACCTGAATATTACAAATGGGAACAATGGTTCTTTACCGAGCTTTACAAAAAAGGCTTGGTGTACAAAAAAACCTCAACGGTAAACTGGTGTCCGAATGATGAAACGGTACTTGCCAACGAGCAAGTGCATGACGGTTGCTGTTGGCGTTGCGATACACCTGTGGAACAAAAAGAAATTCCTCAATGGTTTATTAAAATCACCGATTATGCCGAGCAATTATTAGGTGGGCTGGATAATCTTCCGCAGTGGCCGGATATGGTGAAAACCATGCAACGAAACTGGATCGGTCGTTCAGAAGGGGTAGAAATTACCTTTGATGTCGCAGAAACCGATAAAAAATTAGCAGTTTACACCACCCGCCCCGATACATTCTATGGTGTGAGCTATTTAGGTATTGCCGCCGCTCACCCATTAGCAAGCCTTGCTGCACAAGATAATCCTGAACTGGCCGCATTCATTCAAGAAGCGAAAAATGCGAAAGTTGCCGAAGCCGATCTTGCTACGATGGAGAAAAAAGGGATGGCGACAGGTTTGTTTGCCATTCACCCATTGACCGGTGAAAAATTGCCGATTTGGGTGGCGAATTTCGTATTAATGCACTATGGTACAGGCGCTGTAATGGCAGTACCGGCACACGACCAACGTGACTATGAGTTCGCTCAAAAATACGCTTTACCGTTAAAACAAGTCATCTCGCCACTTGCCGGTCAGGAAATTAATTTAAGCAAAGAAGCCTTCACTGAACATGGAATTTTGGTCAATTCGGCAGAATTTGACGGATTAGATTTCGATGGCGCATTCAACGGCATTGCAGACAAACTTGAAAAATTAGGCATGGGTAAACGCCAAGTCAATTATCGCTTACGTGACTGGGGGGTATCCCGCCAACGTTATTGGGGCGCACCAATTCCAATGCTTACCCTTGAAAACGGCGACGTTGTACCTGCACCATTAGAAGATTTACCGATTATTCTCCCGGAAGATGTGGTGATGGACGGGGTGAAAAGTCCGATTAAAGCTGATCCAAACTGGGCGAAAACCACCTTTAACGGTGCACCAGCATTAAAAGAAACAGACACTTTCGATACATTTATGGAGTCTTCTTGGTATTACGCGCGTTACACCTCACCAACGTTTGCAGAAGCCATGTTGGATAAAGAGGAGGCGAATTATTGGTTACCGGTGGATCAATATATCGGCGGTATCGAGCACGCCACCATGCACTTGTTATACTTCCGTTTCTTCCACAAACTCTTGCGTGATGCCGGATTTATAACCAGCGATGAACCGGCAACCAAATTATTATGTCAAGGTATGGTGCTTGCTGATGCCTTCTATTACACAAGCCCGACCAACGAACGTATTTGGGTCAGCCCAACTCAAGTTACCCTTGAGCGTGATGAGAAAGGTCGTATTATTAAAGCGACCGATCCTGAGGGACGCGAACTTGTGCATTCCGGTATGACCAAAATGTCGAAATCGAAAAATAACGGTATCGACCCGCAAGAGATGGTGGAAAAATACGGTGCGGATACGGTTCGCTTGTTTATGATGTTTGCCTCCCCTGCGGATATGACCCTTGAATGGCAAGAATCAGGTGTGGAAGGGGCGAAACGCTTCTTAGGCAGAGTGTGGAACTTGGTGTATCAATATCAACAAAACCCGGCAAAAACAGATTTAGAAGCGACCGCGCTTTCTGCGGATCAAAAAGCCCTTCGCCGTGAAGTGCATAAAACCATTGCCAAAGTGAGTGACGATATTGGTCGCCGTCAAACCTTTAATACTGCCATTGCAGCAATTATGGAGTTGATGAACAAACTCACCAAAGCCCCATTGGATAGTGATCAGGATCGGGCAGTGATGGCGGAAGCCTTAAGTGCCGTCGTGCGTATGCTTTATCCGATTACCCCACATATTTGCTTTGAGCTATGGCATGCCCTAGGCAACGAAAACAGCATAGACACCGCAGAATGGGTGAAAGCCGATGAAGCGGCGATGGTAGAAGATGAAAAACTCATTGTTGTTCAAGTGAACGGTAAAGTGCGTGGTAAAGTTACCGTTGCCTCAGACGCTGACGAGGAAATGGTAAAAACCATTGCCTTTGCCGATGAAAATGTGAAGAAATTTATTGATGGGCAGCAAATTGTGAAAGTGATTTACGTGTCAGGTAAATTATTAAATGTCGTGGTGAAACCACAATAATCCATAGAAATAACCGCACTTCTTAACAAAGTGCGGTTGATTTTAAAGGTAATTTTTATGATTAAATCAATCAAGAGCTTATTTCTTACGACAATAGTAGCGACACTTTCAGCCTGCGGATGGCACCTTCAAAATGGTGCGTTAATTCCACAGGAATTGCAAACTCTAACCTTCGAAAGTGGAGATCCTTATAGTGAAATGTCAATGGCAATCCGTCGCCAATTACAAATCAATACTGTCAATCTTGTAAAACCAACACAAGGCATACCCGTGTTACGTATCAATAAGCAAACCAGCGATAATCAGGTTGCCTCCATTTTTAAACGTGGACGTGAAGCAGAAAAAGTCTTAACGTTGGAGGTGGAAGCCAGCGTGCGTTTAGCCAATGGTGAAACTTATCCAATCAGTGCAAAAGTAAACCGCACTTTCTTTGATAACTCACGGGCAGCATTGGCAAAAGCAGCCGAACGTGATGTGATTTGGCACGATATGCGTGATCAAGCCGCACGCCAACTTATTACTAAAATGGTGTCATTACAGCAGCAAGTAAAAGGTAAGTAATGAATCGTCTTTTTCCTGAGCAACTAGCCCATCATCTTAGCCAACGTCTCGCCAAGGTATATCTATTGGCTGGGCAAGATCCGCTATTACTCAGTGAAAGCGAAGATACTATTTATCAAACTGCTATTCGACAAGGGTTTGATGAAAAAAATACGGTGCAAATTGATAGCCACACCGATTGGGGGAAACTTATTGAAGTGAACCAGTCTATGGGCTTATTTTTTAACAAACAAATGCTGGTTCTCAATTTACCGGAAAATTTGACCGCACCTTTACAGAAAAATCTACAAGAATTCATTGTTTCATTGACCGAAGATGTTTTGCTCGTTCTCAGCATAACAAAACTCTCCAAAACAATGGAGAAACAAGCTTGGTTTTTGGCACTTAGTCAATATGAACCCGATTTGATATTGATTAATTGCCAAACACCAACGGTTGAAAATCTTCCCCGTTGGGTAAAAAATCGTATCCAATCAATGGGATTAACGGCTGATGATGAAGCCATTCAGCAGCTTTGTTATAGCTATGAAAATAACCTACTTGCATTAAAACAAACTTTGCAACTCTTGGATTTACTTCATCCCGATCACAAACTCAATTATAACCGAGTCATAGAAGTGGTTGAACAATCCTCCATATTTATGCCTTTTCAATGGATTGACGCACTTCTTGCGGGCAAAGTAAATCGTGCCAAACGAATTTTAAGTGGTTTACAAGCGGAGGATATTCAACCAATAATTTTACTTCGCACCTTACAACGTGAATTATTGACAATACTTGAGCTTACAAAACCCCAACAACACATTCGCATAACCGATGCTTTACCTATTCAGCAAATTAAGTCAGAATTTGATCGTCTTAAAATTTGGCAAAATCGCCGACCGCTCTTTTTAACTGCGGTACAGCGATTAAGCTATCAAAAACTCTATGAAATTATCCAAGAATTAGCCAATATTGAACGTCTTGCAAAACAAGAATTTAGCAATAATGTATGGGAACAATTAGCGGATTTATCTGTCAAAATTTGCTCATAACAAATCAGTTTCCGCAATTAAACGCTGAATGAGCTTTGCATTAGCAGGTGGAAATAATCCTGCATCCAATGAACGTTGTTCGATCCAAAAACCCTCTTGCCCTTCACGCCCAAAAGGCTCGCCAATCCATTCGTCCACAACATAAAAAAAGAAGGAAATAATCTTAGTAGGATATTCAAACTGAAAGCGTTCATACAGCTCGGCATTTAATATCACAATACCGATTTCTTCTTCCAATTCACGTTTTAGTGCCTGTTCCGGCGTTTCACCGACATCCACTTTGCCACCGGGGAATTCAAGAGATTGTGCAAAATCCTGTCCTTCCAAGCGCTGCGTTAAATAAATCTGCCCGAATTCATTACGAATAATGCCTGCGGCAACTTGTATTACTGTTTTTTCCATTTTGTTAAATCCAATATGAAAAAGTACGGTCAAAATAACTGCACTTTTAGTGAGTGCCATTAACTATACTTAGCGCGGCTACCATGGCAATGTTTATATTTCTTACCGGAACCGCAAGGGCAGGGTTCATTTCGTCCTACATGGCGATCAGAATAATCTTCCGACTGTTGTGCCGAACTATTTTCATCTACGGGCTTATGGCTCTGAGTTTCACGTGCTGCCATTTCTTGACGAAGACGTTCCGCTTCCTCAACTTCCTCTTGAGTACGAACATGGACACGAGTGAGAGTCGTAATAACCTGATGTTTTAAAGAATCAAGCATTTCCGTAAACATACGGAAAGACTCTTTTTTGTATTCCTGTTTCGGATCTTTTTGTGCATAACCACGTAAATGAATCCCTTGACGAAGATAATCCATCGCTGCCAAGTGTTCTTTCCAAAGCTCATCGAGAGTTTGTAGCATTACACCTTTTTCAAAATGACGCATGGTTTCTTCACCGGCAAGCGCTTCTTTTTCTTTGTATTCTTCTTCTGCAATTTCTACAATGCGTTCACGCAAGTTTTCTTCGTGAAAGTTAGAATCTTCTTCCAACCAATGCCCAATCGGTAATTCCATACCGAATTCTTGTGCAAGGCGTTCTTCAAGCCCTTTGATATCCCACTGCTCTTCCAAAGATTGTGGTGGAATATATTGATCAATCACATTGTTAAATACATCATAGCGAATTGCTTTGATCGTTTCTGAAATATCATCGTTATCCAATAAATGATTACGTTGTTCATAAATGGCGTGACGTTGATCATTAGCAACATCATCATATTCAAGCAAATTTTTACGTCCATCAAAGTGGAAAGCTTCTACTTTTGCTTGTGCAGAGGCGATCACTTTTGCCAACATTTTGGACTCCATCGCCTCACCCGGTACGGTGAAGGCTTTACGCATTAAGTTGAGCTTGCCTTCATTGAGGTAAATTCGCATCAAGCCGTCTTCCAAAGAAAGGTAGAAACGGGACGATCCCGGGTCGCCTTGACGACCGGAACGACCACGCAACTGGTTGTCGATACGGCGTGATTCGTGACGCTCAGTGCCGATAATATGTAAACCGCCGGCTTTCATCACAATGTTGTGATTTTTCTCCCATTCGGCTTTTAACGCATCAAGTTGTTCTTGGGTCGGGTTATCTAATTTAGCAGCCTGCGCTCTCCAGTTACCACCTAGGATAATATCTGTACCACGCCCAGCCATATTGGTTGCAATAGTTACCGCCCCAGGATAACCGGCTTCAGCGACAATTTCCGCTTCCTGCTGGTGGAATTTCGCATTTAATACATTGTGTTTGATACCCGCTTTATCCAAGGCTTTCGATAATTCTTCCGATTTCTCAACAGAGATTGTCCCCACTAATACCGGTTGTTGGCGAGCGATACAATCTTTAATGTCCTCAATAATCGCATTAAATTTGTATTCTTCGTTTTCAAACATCAAGTCTGTGCGATCATCGCGAATCATTGGGCGATTTGTTGGAATCACCACAGTTTCTAAACCATAAATTTGTTGGAATTCAAAGGCTTCGGTATCTGCCGTTCCCGTCATCCCAGCCAATTTCTCATACAAACGGAAGTAGTTTTGGTAAGAAATAGAGGCAACGGTTTGGTTTTCACTTTTAATATCCACCCCTTCTTTGGCTTCAATGGCTTGATGTAAACCGTCAGACCAACGACGCCCAGCCATGGTACGACCGGTATGTTCATCTACGATCACGATTTCGCCATCTTTTACAATATAGTCCACATCACGTTCAAATAAAGTATGGGCGCGTAATGCCGCCATCACGTGGTGTAATAATACAATGCGACCCGGTGAATAGAGCGAATCGCCCTCCGGCATTAACCCTTGTTCAATTAGCCAATTTTCGACTTTTTCCTGTCCACGTTCGGTGAGGTGTGCCTGTTTGGATTTAAGATCTAGCGTGAAATCGCCTTCCCCCTGATATTCCTCAGTGTCTTCTTTTTCTTGTTTAATCAAATTCGGAATCAGTGTATTAACGGCGATATAAAGATCCGAGCTATCCTCCGCCTGACCGGAAATAATTAACGGCGTACGGGCTTCATCAATTAAAATAGAATCCACTTCATCCACCAACGCATAACCTAAGGTGCGTTGGAAACGTTCTTCTTTCGAATGGGCTAAATTATCACGTAAATAGTCAAAACCGAGTTCGCTATTAGTGGCGTAAGTAATATCCGCTGCGTAAGCGGCACGTTTTGCTTCCGGCGGCAAGCCCGGAATATTCACCCCTACACTCATCCCTAAAAATTCAAATAATGGGCGGTTGGTTTCCGCATCACGACGGGCTAAATAGTCGTTCACAGTAACAACGTGTACGCCTTTTCCTTCAAGGGCGATAAGGTAACAAGGTAAGGTTGCGGTTAAGGTTTTCCCTTCACCGGTACGCATTTCCGCAATACAGCGGTTGGTAAGAACCATCCCCCCCACAAGCTGAACATCAAAGTGACGCATTCCCAACACACGCTTACTCGCTTCACGCACCGTAGCAAAGGCTTCCGGTAAAATATCTTGTAAGGTTTCGCCTGCGTTCAAACGCTCACGGAATTCATCAGTTTTAGCACAAAGTTGTTCATCGGTCAGAGCTTCAAATTCCGGCTCCAATTTATTAATTTTGATAACTTGTTTTTTAAGTTTACGTAAAATACGGTCGTTACGACTACCAAAGATTTTTGTTAAAATACTCATAATTTCTCTTTAAAAAATAATAGGTTAGAATAATCAATATGTGAAATTTCTTAAATTTTTCATATCACAATGATCTTATAATACGAACTTTCCAAATTCGTACGATTATAGAAAATCAGAAATTAAATGAGTAAAGGACCTGCACGGATAGGCGCTAGAGGATTCAATACCTCCACAATAAAGTACGGTTGAATTTCAACTTGTTTTTTTGTTGAATGGGAAATAGAAGGTTGCTGGAATTGTTGATGTTGCTCACTGTGCAACACTTTTACTGTTTCCAACACTTGTTGAACCGACACGTTGGATGAATAGTTTTCCGCCGGCTGATTTTCTAAACTTTGAGCATTAGGTAAGGCAAAGATAGCGATCATACTTAAAAGTAATCGCGACCAAAAATTCGGTTTGGTTTTGCCTGAAATCATCATCTCGTTGTTTATTAAAAAAATTGCGTGTATTGTAGCGGAAATCTAAACTGATGTCATTTATTGGGGTTATTTCATGAAAAACAAGGTAGAACGTTATCAAAAGGCCGTGAATATTGTCGAGATAATGGAACAATCATCCTTTGCTCAAATAATGCAAAAAGGTTTAGCAATACATGAATTAAACCAAAAAGTTAACCGCACTTTCCCTCAAGAATTTCAGGGTTTATTTCGTATAGGTCAGATAAACGGGGATACCATATTTATTGAAGTAGCAAATGCGATTGTTAGACAGGGAATGCTATTTCGCCAACTAGATTTATTAACATTGATTCAAAAAGATTACCCACAGGTAAAAAGACTTGATTTGAAGGTCAGTCCTGAATTTAACAGCGCTATGCCTTAAAAATTGCAATCAACTCTTTCACCTTTACTCGTTTTTCTGAATTTTGGCTAATTGAACGCTGCACTTTGACCCGTTTAAATTTTGCGCCTTTGTAAATCTCTCGGGTAAATTTTATATCATGGTTAGAAATCAAAACAGGTATCTGTTTTTCCTTTTGTACTTTTTTTGCGAGTTCCGCTAAGGCTCGTTGATGTTCTAAATCAAATTCATTGCCTGCATAGCCGGTAAAATTAGTCATTTGTTGCAAGGGCGCATAGGGTGGGTCACAGTAAATCACCGATGTTTTATCCGCCAATTCAAAGGTTTGTTTAAAATCACTACATAAAAAAACCGCACTTTGAGCTTTGTGCGCAAAATAACGCAGTTCATCCTCTGGGAAATAATGGGTTTTATAATCACCAAAAGGCACATTAAATTCATTTTTACTGTTATAACGACACAGCCCATTAAAACCAAATCGATTTAGATAAAGAAAAATGACGGAACGTTCAAAGGGATCACGGGACTCATTGAATTGTTGGCGTTTCGCATAATAGTAATCGGGCGTATTGGCTTGAGGTGAAAAGAAAATCGGTTTACAAGCGTCAATATATTGATCTACGTTATCTTTAACAATATTAAATAAATTAATCAAATCAGGGTTAATATCCGCCAGAATATAGCGCTCAAAGTTAGAATTTAAAAATACGGCGCCTGCGCCCACAAAAGGTTCAATCAAACATTGCTTTTTCTTTGGAAAGGCTTTGTTAATATCGTCCGTTAATCGAAATTTACCGCCCGCCCATTTCAAAAACGGGCGGTGCTTTATCTTAGATTTAATTTGTTTTTTCGGACGTAACATTTTAGTCCGCTTGAGAACAACGGCGGATAGCATTTAGCACAAGCTTATGCTCCGTGTCTGCTGCCACATAAGCTTGTCCTAGCGATTTAAGCAATACAAGGCGTAACTTACCGGCGAGTACTTTTTTATCGCGCATCATATGAGGCAGGTAGTCTTCCGGTTGCATACCATCCGGTGATACGGTGGGTAAATTGGCACGGGCAAGTAATTTTTCTAAACGGGCGACATCTTCTACGGAAATATGGTCTAATTCCTCTGAAAGTGCGGCAGCCATCATCATTCCCACAGAAACCGCTTCACCATGTAACCAGTTACCATAGCCAAGATGTGTCTCAATCGCGTGACCAAAAGTATGCCCAAGATTGAGTAAGGCACGATCACCTTTCTCCGTTTCATCGCGAGCCACAACATCCGCTTTTATTTGGCAGCAGCGCGCAATACAATGCTGAAGAGCCTCTTGTTTCAGCGCAACAAGATCATCAATATTCTTTTCTAACCATTCAAAAAACTCATAGTCTAGAATTGCACCATATTTAATGACTTCTGCAAGACCTGCATTGACTTCACGTTTTGGCAAGGTATTCAGCGTAAGCGTATCAATCATCACCGCAGTAGGTTGATAAAACGCACCAATCATATTCTTACCAAGCTCATGATTGACTGCGGTCTTCCCTCCTACGGAAGAATCTACTTGAGAAAGTAAGGTAGTCGGAATTTGAATTAAACGGACTCCGCGCTGATAGCTTGCCGCAGCAAAACCTGCAACATCTCCGATAACCCCTCCACCAAGTGCAATAATTGTTGTATCACGACCATGGTTACCTTGTAAAAGTTTGGTAAAAATCAGATTGAGAGAATCAAGCGTCTTATATTTTTCACCGTCAGGTAGCAAAATATGATCAACAACACAACCTCGTTTTTCAAGAGTATCGGTCACTGTTTTCAGATAAAATCGTGCGACTGTCGGATTGCTTACAATCATCACTCGTCCTCCGTCTTCAACCGGATAGCGTTGTTCGTCTTGTAACAAATCACTACCGATTAAAATCGGATAACGACGTTCTTGTAATTCCACATTTATGCACCGCATAATTTATCCTTACAATAATAATTAAATACAGCTAATTAAAGCTAAAGCGAACCATTAAGTCCATTCATATTATCAATTAAATCAATAATTTGATTTACCATCACTTTGGCATTTTGGTCATCGGTCGGAAGAGTAATATCGGCAATTTCTTCATATAACGGGTTACGGATTTTCGCGAGGTCTTCCAATACTTTGCGAGGATCTTCCACATCTTGCAAGAGAGGGCGTTTTTTATCCCGTTGTGTACGTTGGAATTGTTTATCTACGGTCGTTTCCAAATAAATCACAATGCCACGTGCCGATAAATAGTTACGGCTGTCCTTTGAAAGAACCGTTCCGCCACCGGTCGAGAGAACAATACCTTGCATTTGGGTTAATTCATTAATGATACGTTCTTCACGTTTACGAAAGCCGTCTTCGCCTTCTAAATCAAAAATCCAACCGATATCTGCGCCCGAACGTTCTTCAATCACAGCATCAGAATCTAAAAAATCCATATTTAACTGTTGGGCTAATTGACGACCAATTGTGCTTTTACCTGCGCCCATTGGCCCTATTAAAAAAATATTACGTTTCTCTGCCATTACTCTTTTTTCTAATGATAAATTTACTCAAATTGATCTTTTTAATACCAAGCGAAACCATGAAATGAAGGTCGCCAAAAGATCACCCAAAAAATAATGGGGATTATCGCAATAAACCACCTTAATTTTCAACCTTTAAAGGGAATTTATTTTTCAATAAGCCTAAAGTGCGGTCAAAAATCGTTTAATTTTTGCTTACCTACTAAAGTAGTGATTAAATTTTCCTTTCCGTTTGATCTCGTAGCAACAATTTTTATAGAAAATTCTAAACATTGAATTTATCCCCTATTTGCCATACCCGACGAATAAAAGGAATAATTTCAACTAAAGCACGATCAATTGAAATCAAGCCTAAATTCATTTGTGTTTCTTTACCGGCTGGCGGACAAAATGCAAGGTGCTTATCCGGATCATTAATCGGTCTCCAACGCCTTGGTTGAGAGGAACGGGTATTAGGATAAAAGCCTACCGTTGGAACATTAAAGGCACTACTTAAATGCAAAGGTCCTGTTGACCCCGCTATAAATAAATCCGCACAAGCTAGGGAATGAGCAAAATCAACCAAGCCATTATTTTTATCATAAATAACCACACGTGAATCACTCACTAATTGAGCAAGTTCATGGGCTTTTTCACTTTCACTGGGGCCGGCTGTGAGCACAATTTGACAATCAAACTCGGCGAGTAATCCTTGAATTAATTCGGCATATTGAGCAAGTGAAAGATTGGTTGCCGATCCCCCTGTACCGCTATGCACAAAAATCCATTTTTTATCCGTTGAAAGCCCTAAGTTTTTTTGTAAAAAAACACGCTGATTTTCAACCACACTTTTATCAAATGCAAGATAAGGCGGTTTGGGTTCAACAATCGGTATATTGTATTTTTTTAAAAAAGCCCGAACTAAATCCTGATTATATTCCGCTTCCGATTTTTCTGAACGGGAACGGCGTTGCGTAAGACGATGATTATAAAAAAATTGAACCAGCTTTGTTGCCGGTGCAAGGCGATATTTAATACCGCTTTTCCAGGCTAATTTAGCGTTATGCGTATTGGAAAAAAAACTGATCATCGCATCAAAATTTCTTGACCTAATTTCATGGACAAGGCGCTTGAAATCTTCTTTATCGTCTTTTTTACTATCAACAATCACATCATCCAAATAAGGACAAATTTCTGCAAGCGGTGCAGTATAACTCGGCACAAGTGCGGTCAATTTTAGTAAAGGATTTGAGGCTTTCAGCATGGCAAAAGCCGGCCACGCTTGCATAAAATCACCCAGTTTATCATTACGAATAACCAGAATTTTTTCCATTACACTTGCTCCAAAGATTGTCTTTTTTCACTTTGTTTTAACATGGCATAAAACACTGTTGTTAAGAAAAAATAGAAAATATTACCGGAATTATGCGCAAAAAAACCTTGGCTCAAACAATAAATCATAACCGACAAAATATGCACCACACCTAATGTGGCAATTAATTTTGTTTCTGGAGAATCGCTGTTTAAACGGCGTTTAAATTGATATAGTGGCACCAACAAAATACCTAAAAATGTGATGAATCCAACAATACCCCGCTTAGAGAAATCATCAAGATATTGATTGTGAGCGTGAGTAAATTGCCCAATATTACTTGCTACTGCTTTCATTTTGACATCCTGTTTACGCTTTTCTGTCGCTCCTTTTTCTCCCCAGCCTAAAATTGGTTTTTCTTTTATCATTTGAACCGCACTTTTCCACATTTCAAAGCGCGCCCCAATAGATGTATTGGCATTGTTATTTCCATAGTTGGCAATATCATGCTGAATTAAGGAAAGGCGTTCCATCACTCGACTATTTGGAATTTGGCTAACACCGACTACAGCCACTAAAAATACTCCCACGACACTAAGAAAAAAGCCTTTTAATAATGAATGACGATAAATCCACAACACCGCAATCAGCATAAAAGGCAAGGCAACCCATCCCCCGCGAGCGGTAGAAAGAATACTTCCCAATATGCCAAAGAAGGAGGCGAAAATACAAAGTGCAGTCATTTTTTTCTGTGATTTTTGCCTGTAATAAAGCCCAATCAAAATACTAAATAAGCCTAATGACATCGCAATGTCACCACCTTGAATCTGCATAGTTCGGGGAGAATATGCCATAGGGCTATGTAAAATAAATTTATCATAAAGAGCAACTAATCCGGCAATGAGCGAGCCTAATGGGATCGCATAAATGACCGAACATAATTTTAACGGCATTCTTAATAGGAGAATTAAACCCGGAATTAATAGAATAGCACGACTTGGATTATCTAATTCTCTTCCTTTTCCACCCGCTATTAACAATGAAAGTACAAATACCAAAAAATAAAAAATATAGCTATAAATTAGCCATTTATCCTCTTGAGACAAGTTCCATTTAAACTTTTTAATTAATCCGTAAATACCGTAACCAATCCCTAAAGCGATTAACAAGAACGGTGCAATATTATGTCCGCCTTTAAATGCTAACACTGATAAAAAAAAGAAACTGATACTAAAGTTTGCAAGAAAAGGCAATAGATTTTGTTTTGAAATTTGCATAAACAATCACCAAAAAATAAAAAAACCGCACTAAAAAGTGCGGTCGTATTTTATGCTATTTTTGTGGATTATAAAACATCAACACAGTTTAAGTCTTCGAAAGATTGTTCTAAGCGTTTAGACATAGATTCTTCCATTTTTCGTAACCAAACACGCGGATCGTAGTATTTTTTATTCGGTACGTCCGGACCTTCAGGGTTACCCAATTGACCTTGTAAATAGGCTTCGTTTGCTTTGTAGAACTCGAGAATACCATTCCAAGATGCCCATTGTGTGTCGGTATCAATATTCATTTTGATTGCACCGTAGCCGATTGCTTCACGGATTTCTTCACGAGAAGAACCAGAACCGCCATGGAATACAAAGTTGATTGGTTTAGCCTGAAGATTACGTTCTTTTGCCACAAATTCTTGTGATGCGCCTAAGATAGACGGTTTTAATTTTACGTTACCCGGTTTATACACACCGTGCACATTACCGAATGCCGCCGCAACAGTAAAGTTCGGGCTGACAGGATTTAATTGATCATAAACATATAATACGTCTTCCGGCTGGGTGTAGAGTTTGGATTCTTCAACATTAGAATTATCTACGCCGTCTTCTTCACCACCGGTGATACCGATCTCGATCTCAAGGGTCATACCCATTTTATCCATACGGGCAAGGTATTCACGACAAATAGCCATATTTTCTTCCATTGGCTCTTCAGATAAATCGATCATATGAGAAGAGAATAACGGACGACCGGTTTCAGCAAAGTGTTTTTCACCTGCTTCTAATAAACCGTCAATCCATGGAAGTAATTTTTTCGCTGCGTGGTCAGTGTGAAGAATAACCGGCACACCATATTCTTTTGCAAGAGTATGTACATGTTTCGCTCCGGCAATTGCACCTAACACATCGGCACGTGCGCCTGACGCAGGTTTAATACCTTTACCCGCATAGAAAGACGCACCGCCGTTAGAAAATTGAATAATGACCGGCGCTTTTACACGTGCCGCCGTTTCCAATACCGCATTAACAGAATCAGAACCCACACAGTTTACCGCAGGGATTGCGAAATTATGTTCTTTCGCATAAGCAAATACTTTCTGAACATCTTCACCGGTTAATACACCCGGTTTTACGATATCTAATAAACCCATCTTGTTGTTTCCTTCTTTAGCTATTGAGAATTTTTGCATTGTGTGTAGGTCATTCAACCCACACACCATCACCATATTCGGTTAATTAACCGTTAGCACGTTTTTCAAGAATTTCTACAGCCGGTAATACTTTACCCTCTACAAATTCGAGGAACGCACCGCCACCGGTTGAAATGTAAGAAATTTTATCCGCAATGCCGAATAAATCAATCGCTGCAAGAGTATCGCCTCCACCGGCAATAGAGAACGCTTCGCTATTGGCAATGGCATGGGAAATCACTTCAGTTCCCTTACGGAAATTAGGGAATTCAAATACCCCTACCGGACCATTCCATAAAACGGTTTTTGCATTTTTGATGATTTCAGCCAACTGTTCTGCTGATTTATCACCAATATCAAAAATGGATTCATCATCTTTCACTTCAGTCACAGATTTTTCTGTTGCCGGTGCAGTTTCAGAAAATTCTGTTCCTACTCGAACATCAACCGGAACCGGAATATCCGTGCTTGCCGCTAATTCTTTTGCCACAGGAATTAAATCTTCCTCGTACAAAGATTTTCCTACGTTATGACCGGCTGCTGCAATGAAAGTATTTGCGATACCGCCACCCACGATAATTTGGTCAGCAATTTTTGAAAGAGAATTTAACACTTCCAATTTTGTGGAAACTTTAGAACCGCCTACAATTGCCACCATTGGGCGAGCAGGTTCTTTCAAGGCTTTACCTAAAGCATCTAACTCAGCGGCAAGCAATGGACCTGCACAAGCAATCGGCGCAAATTCGGCAACACCATAAGTTGAAGCTTGCGCACGGTGTGCAGTACCGAATGCATCCATCACAAACACATCACAAAGTGCGGCATATTTTTTCCCTAATTCAGGAGCGTTTTTCTTTTCACCTTTGTTTACACGGACGTTTTCCAGAACAACGATTTCGCCTTCTTTCACATCCACGCCATCAAGGTAATCACGCACTAAACGCACAGGAACATCAAGATGTTCGTTCAAATAATCAACAACCGGTTGTAAAGAATCCTCAGGCTTAAATTCACCTTCAGTCGGACGCCCCAAGTGAGAAGTCACCATCACTTTCGCCCCTTTTTCAAGAGCTAATTTCAAAGTAGGGATGGTTGCACGGATACGCGCGTCGGAAGTCACTTTGCCGTCTTTTACCGGTACATTAAGATCTGCGCGAATAAACACCCGTTTGCCCGCTAAATCTAAGTCGGTCATTTTGATTACTGACATAATCTATCCTCTTGGTTAGTTAAAATTAAAGCTCTGCCTATTATACCTAGATCTCGCTAGGTTGTAACGATTTAGATCAAAGAAACACCTATTACTTCTGACAATCAATCACTTGCCATTGCTTGTTATAACAAATGAACAATTCATTTCGGCTTGCGCCAAGATAGGCGTTTTTAAACTGTGGATTGTGTTGTTTCATCCAACGGAATAATTCACGTCGGCTTAAATTTTCTTTCGGTAAACGTAGCCCATTAAATAATTCCTGTTCTTTCGCAAAATATTGCTCTGCGGAACTAAAAGCACAACTACCGTGTTTTTCCCACTCCCCTTGTAATAATTTAGCACCGGGAGAAAGCGTCAAATAGGGTTCAATAACTGATTTTGGTAATGCAGACAAATCACCTTGACAAAATCGAGGGTGATCAGCAACAGAGCGTGCGTTGGCATTTTGTGGCCATAAACCATGTACAACCCAGCCGAAAGAACGATTCATTCCGCATTGATATTGCGCTGATGGGGGTAACTGATCTCCATATTTTTCATACTGTGAATCACAAAACCCCGGTGACCAAGAAAGCACCAACATATAATAATCCACCGGTGCATTGGCATTTTGTCCGATAGGATCATCACGCATTACTACATCGTAATCGGCAAAAATATTGCTATTTTTAACTGCACTTTTATCCGTTTTAGTTACGACGGAAGAGCCGGATTGATGAGAAAATTTTGGATTTTCGCTAAAATATTGCCAAATACTGAATGCCGCAAGGGCAATAATGGAAAGTGTGGAAATTTGTTTTTTCATAAAATATGTTTGTTTTGTCAATTCTATATTTGTCGGCTATAATTCGCCGCCTTCACATTTAACATCCTAAAGGATCACAATGGCACTACTCATCACCCATAAATGTACTAACTGCGATATGTGTCTGCCGGAATGTCCCAACGAGGCAATTTCCATCGGTGATGAGATTTATGTGATTGATCCTATACTTTGTACCGAATGTGTTGGTCATTATGACACGCCAACCTGTCAAAAAGTTTGCCCAATCACGAACTGTATTAAACCCGACCCTGACCACCAAGAAACGGAAGAACAGCTTTGGGAACGTTTTGTGATGATTCACCATTCCGATAAACTTGAAGGTTAAACCATGTTTTCTCGAATGAATAAAGCAAAGTTACTCAAAATCGTGGTGATTTTGATTTATCTGTTTAGCCCTATCGATATTCTACCGGAAGCGATACTCGGCCCGATGGGATTAGTGGATGATGCGGCAGCAATTGGGTTATTGATAAAGATTTTACTGAGTAAATAAGGATTGCGTAGGGATGCCGGCGTAGCATCCCTTTCTGTTTCCAACCCATTTAAAACGATTTCTCAAAAATCACATTTAGGTTCTGGCGGTTGTAAGAATACAGGGTTGGAATATTACTTTTTTGTTTGCGGTAAGAAAATTGCAATTTGGGTGTGATACCGAGAATATGCCAATCCCGTTTCCATAAGGTTAAATTCACATTGAAAATGCGATCTTTACGCACTTTGCCCAAGGCAATCAATCCACCTAGCACCGCTTCGTCTTTGTAGTGTCGTTGTGAAATGCCGAAAGCCAAACGGCTTGAAATGCCTTTGCTCCACTCTTGCCCCCAGCCTAAACGGAGAGACTTAGTGTCTGAGCTATACTGCTTCACCCTTGTAGTTTCTCGGTTGAAATCACCGCCAAAGTAGAAAAATTGCTGCGGTGTTCTTGCCCAAACCAGTGTGGCGGAAATCAGTTTTCGGTTGCCATCTTGGCTTCGGGTATCGAAATAACGCTGTTTGGCAAATTCTGCGGCGCTTGAAAGTTGCCAATTCGGGTTAAGCCAATGGTTCAATTCCAATCTTGCACCATTTGCCCATTGGTAGCTTTCGCCGCCATACCAACGCTTTTCATAAAAAGGCATCAGGCTCAACGTTGATTGTGCCGTTTTATAACGCAGCCCAAGAGAAGTGCGGTTGTAAATATCATCATAATCGTGATTATCCCAATAACTTTTGCCGAACAACTCGTTTTCAAAGGCGAGATAATAACGATTACCAAGGTTAAAATCTTTGCCTAGGGAAAAACTGTAAGCAATACCGTGTGCGGTTTGCGGCATCATATCGTCATTTTTCACATAGCCCGTTTGCTCAATATCTCTATTGTCTGCGGTGTTATTCACGTTGGTATCACGCACATAATAGGCACTGGCGGAAATTTGCCACGCATCCCGTTCCTGCAAAGCCTCTAAATAAGCATTGATAAGCTGTTGCACTTGGGCAGGCGTGGAGGGATCGCTTAAGGCTTTTTGAAATTGCGCTGTGGCGGCGGTGTTTTGTTTATCCTGAAATAAGGCAATGGCAAGTTCAATGCGCACGGGGTTAAGATCTGCCCGTTCTGCCAACATTTCACGATAAACCCGAATGGCTTTGCTCAATTCCCCGCTTAATGCTGCGTGCTTTGCTTCCGCAAATTGGACGAGTAAGCGGTCGTTTTCAGGAAACGTTTTGTAAATTGCCAACAATTTCTTAATCAACTGTGGTTCACGGGCGTAAATGACTTGGGTTAAGAGTTGTTGGGTTAAAGTCGGGTTGTTTTTTAAATCTTCCTCAGTGACGGTCATCGGCATAGCATTTTGCCCGAGTGGAGCCACTGCCAGCTCCGCTTTTTTCGGCGTTGCTACTTTGATTTTTTGTTCCGGCTCGGCAAGATTTGCCGAGGCGGGGAAGGTTAAAAATAAGGGGAAAAGTGCGGTTAGGAATTTGAGTGTTTTCATAGTGTTTTAGTTTCTTTTTTGCCTATTTTCATTATCAATTACCTGATTATTTATATCATTATTCTTATCCGATTGAGATAGATCTTTTAATATAAAATTAACTATAAAGAAATTGATAAAAGAAGATAGATATAATACAAATGCAGACCATCCCCAATCTGGTATACAATCAAGAAAACTATTTGGAATAATTTTAGACACTATAAAATATATGTAATTCCAGTAAATAATAATGGGAAATAAACAATATTCATTAAAGATAAAATATTATTCTTATCATTCGATTTATTCTTATGAAAACAGCATAAGACTAATAGCCCTACTCCTAATAGAATAAAAGCAATATTTGTATGTTTAATATATTCAATGGGGAAAATAGAGGTAATATAGGCGT
>NZ_MLHG01000050.1 GCF_001998825.1 Rodentibacter mrazii | reverse complement strand
ATTTAATTGAATAAAATCTTCTCAAAATTCATTTCTTTTTAATATATTATTGATAAACATCGTTTTTTTCTTATTTTTTTCTACAATCACCCTTTCTTTTCATCCGGAGGATTTTATGGAACTGATTAACTATTTAGAGCAACTGTTAGTATGGATTGTTGCTCACCTTGACGGACCGATCTGGAATTTGACCATTGTGATTTTACTTGGTGTCGGTTTATTTTTCACTATTACAACGGGTTTCGTGCAGTTACGATTATTCCCGGTGAGTATTCAGGAAATGTGGTTTGGGCGGGCGGCAGAAGGCAGCTCTTTAACCCCTTTCCAAGCCTTTGCAACAGGGCTTGCCAGCCGGGTTGGGGTAGGGAATATTGGCGGCGTTGCCACAGCGATAGCGCTTGGTGGAGAAGGTGCAGTATTTTGGATGTGGATCACTGCCTTTATTGGTATGTCGAGCGCATTTGCAGAGTCCACTTTGGCACAGTTATTTAAAATTCAAGATAAAGACGGAACATATCGTGGCGGTCCGGCTTACTACATGGTGCAGGGATTGAAGTCACGTAGTATGGCGGTGGCGTTTGCGGTTGCACTGATTTTTACTTTTGGTTTTGCTTTCAATTCCGTGCAGTCAAATTCCATTGTAGAAGCCACACGTAATGCTTGGGATTGGCAAGGTGAGTATGTCGGTATTGTGTTGGTGATTTTAACCGCCGCTATTATTTTTGGTGGAATTAAACGCATTGCCGTGATTTCCAGCAGTCTTGTGCCGATGATGGCATTGTTCTATCTCATTATGGCAGTGATTATTTTGGGTATGAACATTGAATTGGTGCCAACGGTGATCAGTAACATCATCAAAAGTGCCTTTACCTTTGATGCGGCGGCAGGCGGTTTCTTCGGCGCGATGGTGTCTAAAGCTATGATGATGGGGATTAAACGTGGTTTATTTTCCAACGAAGCCGGTATGGGGTCAGCCCCTAATGCCGCAGCGGCTGCCCATGTGAAACACCCGGTTAGCCAAGGTTTAGTGCAAATGCTTGGCGTATTTGTGGATACCATGATGGTGTGTACTTGTACGGCTATCGTGATTTTGCTTTCAAATAATTATGGCGGTGAAGAGCTCAAAAGTATTTCTCTCACACAAAACGCTTTGCAATATCATGTGGGTGAATTTGGCTTGCATTTCCTTGCCTTTATTTTATTGCTTTTTGCCTACTCTTCTATTATTGGTAACTATGCTTACGCAGAAAGTAATGTCCGCTTTATTAAAAATAAACCGTGGTTTGTGTTGTTATTCCGTTTGACTGTTCTGTTTTTCGTTTACTTTGGTGCAGTACGTTCCGGCAATGTAGTGTGGAATTTCGCCGATACGGTGATGGCAGTAATGGCAATTCTTAATTTGGTGGCAATCGTGTTGCTTTCACCGATTGTGTGGAAATTATTGAAGGATTATCAACTTCAACTGAAAGCCGGGAAAATACCGGAGTTTAAAATTGAAAATTATCCTGAATTAAAAAAACGGGTGTTTGAACAAGACACTTGGAAATAGAAAAGTCAAAGTGCGGTCAAAATTGATCGCATTTTTTTACCTTTTCAAATTTCGATAAGTCAGAAAATAATAGGCTAATACCGCAATCACGACACAAGCTCCCATGGTGAATAGCATCGGAGCAGCGGTATCCATTTTCATGGTGGCAACTAAGCTTCCCATAATCGCACCGGTGGCAAAACGCACGCTGCCTACCAAGGAATTGGCAGTACCGGATATTGTGGGGAATTTTTCTAAAATGGATGCCATTGCATTAGAAGAAATCAGCGGATTTTGCCCGACAAAAAACGCTACGCCTATCGCCATTGACCAAAAGCCGAAATCAAAAAGTGCGGTCAGTATAAGCCAGACTCCCGATAAAAATTGAATCGCAATACCAATGCGTAACATGGTTTCCGCCCCGACTTTTATTACAAATCGCCCGTTTAGGAAAGAGGCGAAAGTCATAATGGCAATATTCAGCATAAAGAAGTAGCCGAATTTATCGACAGGAATACCGTAAATTCCGATGTACACAATAGAACCGGCAGTAATGAAAGCAAACAAACCGCCAAACCCGAAAGAGGCGGCAAACATATAGCCTAACACTTGTTTTTGTTTCCATAGGCTCATAAAGTTTCGGGCAATAATGTTTAAACGAAGTGGAATACGGTTTTCTTTTTTATGGGTTTCGGGAATGATAAAAAATACTAACAATGTTGATAATATGCCCATTAATGCAATGACATAAAAAATAGCGTGCCAGTGGAAATATTTTACGATGTAACCGCCGATAATTGGGGCAACCAAAGGAGCAATCATAAACACGAGCGTGATAGTGGATATCACTTTTGATAATTCATTTTTACTGAATAAATCGCGTAATAATGCACCGGAAAGCACCACAGGTGCAGCACCGAAGAATCCCTGGATAAAACGAAGTGCGGTGAAATTTCCGATAGAATTAATTCCGGTCAAAATCAATGCGGCAATAGCGCTGATAATCACGCCAAGCAAAATGATCGGTTTGCGTCCGAAACTGTCGCCGAACGGTCCCCAAAATAACTGCCCGAATGCCATGCCGTATGCAAAGGCAGTGAGTGTGTGCTGTACTTGTTCCGGACTGATATTGAAATCTTTGGCAATTTCTAAAAAAGACGGCAAATACATATCGACACCAAAAGGCGGCAACATGGATAAAATGCCAAGGGTCATAATAAAAATGAATGTAGGTTTTATTGTTTTTCTCATATTATTTTACCAAACTGTCTATTTCTAATTGTGTGAGTGGGCGGTATTCGCCTTCTTCTAGGTTTTCGTCTAATTTTACTGTACCGATTTTCCAACGGTGTAATCCGACAACTTTATTGCCGAGTGCGGCGAACATTCGTTTAACTTGGTGATAGCGCCCTTCCGAGATTGTCAGATTGACATTGTAATCATCTAAAATTTCAAGTTTTGCGGGTTTTGTGAGTGTTTTTTCCCCACGTAATAAAATTCCTTCTTCAAAGGTTTGTGTATAATGGGGTTCAACCGGATCTGCAAGGGTCACGAGATAGGTTTTATCACAATGGTGTTTCGGGGAAGTAATACGGTGCGACCATTGCCCATCATCGGTGAGTAACACAAGCCCCGTTGTGTCCACATCTAAACGTCCGGCACTATGTAATTTTCCGGCGAGCGGGTAATCAAAAAATTGATAAATAGTGGGGTAGTCGCCATCATCATTTGAACATATGTAACCTTGTGGCTTGTTCAACATAAAATATTGCCCACTTTCCAGCCAAGTGAGTAAAGTATCTTCAAAATAAATTTTATCTTCTTTTGAAATTTTACAGGCGCTATTTTTTTCAATTTCACCGTTAATTTTGACCGCACTTTGGCGAATAGCTTTAGCTGCTTGAGAGCGTGTTAAGCCGGTATTTTCGGCTACGAATTTATCTAATCGCATAAGATTCCTTTCTTAAATTTTGAGGTTGTTTTTTGAAAAAAAGGGGTAAAGAGGAAAGAGAATATCTTGGATCTATTATAGCAATCTTTATTATATGAAACGAATTTGCTCGCTCATTTGTCGCATTATACCCGATGTTTCACTAAAAAAATACCGATAAGACGGACAAAGATAATTATGGGGATAACCTTTAGGCTGGGTAACAATACGATGTTTAGGGCAACCTCCGTGACAGAGTAAGCGAAATTTACATTGTAGGCAATAGTTTGATAGGGTAGAGAGCTTATTCTGACCGAATTGCTGTTGTTCTGGTGATAGTGCAATCTTTGCCAGATTTTGTTGATTTAGATTTCCCACTTTGTATTTGGGGTAAACAAAATGATCGCAACTATATACATCGCCATTAGCTTCTACAATCATGGAGCTGCCGCAGGTTGGGCGGAAAACACAATTATTAGCGGGATAGCCTAACCACTGACCCAATAGATTATCAAACTCAATGACAAAAATAGTCCCACGATCAGGAAGCCATTCATAAAAAACATCAGTCAAAAATTTTCCGTAACCTTCGGGAGGTGTTGAAAATGATTGTATTTGACCTTGATGTTGTTCCACAATAGGAATAAATTGCATAAATCGACTTCCCAAAGATTTTAGGGCTTGATAAGTTTCTTTTCCTTTATTCCAATTTTGATTATTAACAACGGTGAGTGTATTAAATTCAACATTGGCATTGAGTAATAATTCAATGCTTTGTTTGACTTTTTCGTAAGTGGGTTTTCCATTGGTTGAGATTCTATACTGATCGTGAATATCGCTTAGCCCATCAATGGAAATCCCAATTAAAAATTGATGTTGTTTGAAAAAATCTGCCCATTGTCGATTGAGGGCGATACCATTAGTTTGTAGCGCATTGGTAATATGTTTACCTTGACTAAATTGTTGCTGATATTGTACGGCCTTTTTATAAAAATCAAGCCCCATTAAAGTGGGCTCTCCCCCTTGCCAGACAAATTCAACACGTTGTTGCTGAGTGGATTGAATGTAATGTTTTATATAATTTTTTAAGGTATGGTCATCCATAAATTGATGAGAAGAAAGCTGATTTTCCTTAGATAAGTAAAAGCAATATTCGCATTTGATATTGCAATGAAAGCTAGAAGGTTTTGCCATCAAATGAAAATTTGCTTTTTGCATAAAATAGGTTATCTCCTCAATGTAATTAGACGAACCTTATGCTCGCCTAATTACTTTCTCAATATGTTAGATTTCGTCAATGATCCGATAAAGCCAATTTTCTAACGGATCATTTAACCGTTTCATTTCCTGATGCATTTCCTGCAACATTTCTTTTTTGATTGCTTGATATTGGGAATCATAAAATAAATTGTGCATTTCTCCCGGATCTTGTTCTATATTGTAAAGCTCTCCGTAATCAGTTGCATTAAAAACTAATTTATAGTCTTTACGTCGCCACATTCGTTGTTCAAAATAAACAAAATGACCGGCAAGCTGGCATAGCAACCCCTTACGTTGATTATTTTGCTGCCGGCGTGTTATCGGTAGGATACTCTCACCTTGGAAAGTTTGAGGGATCGCTTGATTCGCCACATCATACACCGTGGAAGTTAAATCATGGAGATAAACCAGATTGTCATCTACTTCGTTGATTCGAGAAGATTTAGGATCTTTAACAATCAACGGAATATTGTAGGTGGTGTCGAACATAAACTCCCCTTTTTCAATCATTTTGTGTGCTCCCATCGCATCACCATGATCGGCCGTTGCAACTAAAAAGGTGTTGTCGTACAGCTGATGCTGCTCTAAAAACTGAAATAGTTCACCGATAGCATCATCAATCAGGGTAATATAACCCCAAAATTTAGTGATCACTTCTTTCCAACGTTCTTCGCTTGCTTCCCACATTCCCCACATTTGGGATATTGTGCGGTAGTGATTTGGTTTCCCTTCCAAAGGGGTAAAGAAACTCGGATCAAGTATGACATCTTCTGGGCTGTACATTGAATAATAAGGCTCTGGGATCACACAAGGTGTATGTGGTCCCCAGAAGTTAATCCAAGCGAAAAATGGTTTATTTTCATTAATAGATTGCAGGATATATTTTTTTGCTTCATCAATGATAAACCATTCAATGGTTTGTTCTCTTGTACCGGAGAGTAACCCACACAATTCTTGTACCCGCAAATGTGGATTATCGCCAAAATAGGCATGACTGACCTCTGGAATATCGTAGTCTTTTTCCATTAACCATTCTTTATAGCGATTAGAATGAGTAGGAGGTTGGTTAAACACCATATTTTTATAGACTTGGCTACCGGGGTAGCCATAGCCGTCAAAATTGTGGCCGGCAATACCATAATCTTCCGGGACTGATTTCGTACCGACATGCCACTTACCAATAACAAAGGAATTGTATCCTTGAACATTGGCAATATTTGGATTTTGTAGAGGGATTTCTCCTGAACCGCCTTTTTCTCCGTTTTTGATAATACCATGGCTAGAAGGCATTAATCCTGTGAATAATGAGGTTCGTGCAGGACCGCATACGGATGCCGGAGTAAAGGCATTATTAAAGCGGATACCATCACGGGCTAAACGATCAAGGTTAGGTGTTTTTACAATACTATGCCCATAAGTTCCGAGCATATCTTTACGAACTTGATCAAGTAAAATATAAATAATATTGTTCATTACATTCCTCTTTATGCTTGTTTATTCTTTTTTAATGCAAAGAAAATTAAGATGATAATTTGTAGTAAAGCATAAATACCAACTACTAATTTGGGATTGCCGTTTTCGGAAGCTAATCCAATTGGTGAAAGCAATGCATATAAGATGAATAAACCAAGGATTAATGAGCATACTGTGAGCGATGCATATTTCCAGTTGGTTAAATTTATGTCTGCATGATTGATTTTATTTTCTTCATAAGGCGTTCGTTTTAAGAAAATCCCTAAAATTAACATTAATACGACATCAAACACAAATAATGCCGCCATCACATAGACAAAGTTAATTTTGACATCAAATACCCAAACGATGCAGAAATAAAGCACAATGTGAGTGAATAAGGCAATGCGAGCGGCTAAACCGGATACTGTTTTATTAAATAAACCGATTGCAAATAAGGCTACAATTGGGATATTGACAAATCCGGCAAAGCGTTTGGTTAGTAAGAAAATGCCATCGGTTCCGAACATTAATAATGGCGCAAAAATCATCGTTACTATTGCCATGACCGTAGAAACTTTTTTGGCGTAGAGAATGAGTTCTTCATCACTAAATTTTCTTTTACTAATCGAAGGGAGCAAATCTTTACAATAAATTGTTGCAGCAGAATTTAGGAAAGAGTTAAAAGTGCTTAAAATAGCCCCAAATAGCGCAGCAATAAAGAAACCTTGTAAAACGGTAGGGAAGGTTCGATTAACTAATTCCGGATAAGACGCATCAATAGGTTTTAAACCTTCGCCTAAAATATGGAAACTCAATAATCCCGGTAAGTTTAAGATTAATGGCATTAATAAAAGGAATAGCGCGGCGACTAAAATTCCTTTTTGACCTGAAGCTAAGTCTTTTGCGCCTAATGCACGTTGTACAATAGCTTGGTTCGTTGTCCAATAAAAGAAATGAACAAGCATAATGCCGGTGAAGATGGTTGGTCAAGGGACAGCATCTGTTTCACTTCCAATTGCATTGAATTTTTCTACATGAGTTGTTGTAATAATATGTAGCCCTTCACTAAAACTCCCATTACCTAAGTGAATTAAACCAAAAATTGGTACAAGTAATGCACCGATAACTAAGATAACAGCATTCCAAGTATCAGAAACAGCGACAGCTTTTAACCCACCAAAAATAGCGTAAATTGCACCAACGATGGCAATAGCGATGACGGTATAGGTGATCGCGGCACCATAACTTAGCCCAAAAGCACTTTCTAAATTAAAAATTTTGTTAAAAGCGATTGCGCCGGTATAAAGTGCGGTCGGAATGACAATAAAAAGATAAAACACCAAAAATAAACCGGACATAATCAAACGGGTTTGGCGGTCAAAACGACTTTCAAAAAACTCGGGAATGGTTGTATAACCGTTACGAATATATTTAGGTAGTAGATATAAAGCCAAGAAGCATAGAGGGATGACTGTTGGTATGGTCCAAGCAATAATAGAAAAGTTGCCGGCGTAGCTATTCGCATTTACACCAATAAGCTGTTCAGTCGATAATGAGCTTAATACCATTGAACAACCAATAACAATTGCACTCAATCCGCGCCCTGCTAAAAAATATCCTTTTGAACTGGAGAAATCATCATTTTTGGTTTGATACCAAGAAATTAGACCAACGAATCCAGTTACAACGAGAAAACTAATTATAGTGATAGTCATATATGTTGCTCCTAGTTAACGATGGATAAAAATTAACTCTCTGAAAGAGACAGGAGTAGCATAAAACCTATTTGAACAACGCATATATGATTTCTGTCATAAATTAAATGTGATCTTAATCTAGGAATTGAAAATTGATCACTTCATTTTTATTTTTTTTAGTTCTCTCCCAATTCGAATGGCGGTTTCTGTTTCACACCCAGAGAATTCGGCGATTTCGCGATTTGTCCAATGGTAATTAGGATAATGGGAATTGAGATAATCTATACTGTGTAAGATTCTATCTTGTAC
Organism: Rodentibacter mrazii; assembly: GCF_001998825.1. Lineage (GTDB taxonomy): Bacteria > Pseudomonadota > Gammaproteobacteria > Enterobacterales > Pasteurellaceae > Rodentibacter > Rodentibacter mrazii. The sequence goes on along the minus strand of NZ_MLHG01000050.1, from coordinate 33,593 downwards.
TTTTTGATAGGCTGCCATTGATAAACGGCATTCTGCATCTTGTAATTCGGTAGAAAGCTGTTTGAGTAAATACAACATAAAAGAGGCATTCTGTTGCCAAAATTTATCAAAATCCAGCGGTGTAATTTTAATGATTTCAGCGGATTTCAATACCTTAGCGGAACAATGGTAATCATTTTGTGCAAAAAAAGTGCGAAAACCAAAGTAACTTTGTGCTTGGTAAATTCTTACCAGTGTTTCTTTCCCATTGTCTAATATGTGATAAAGTCCAATTAAACCGGATTTTAAATAATAAAACTCCTTGGTTTTTCGTCCTTGTAGATAAATTAATGTACCTTTTTCTTTTACGGAGAATTGAGTGATTTGGCAATTTGTTAATTGCGTATAAATAGGTACTTTGCACATAAGCTATCCTTAATTGTCGTAATATGACAATTATCATAAATGAAAGGGAGTCTCGTATTGTAGAATGCTCCTGTTTTAAATGGGAGGGAATATGTCAACTATTTCAATCTTTTTTATTTTGTTCATTTGTGGTGTTGTAGTCAATATTATGTCTGCTTTATTTGGCGTTGGTGGTGGTGTTTTATTGGTGCCGATTTTACGCACGCTTTTCCCACAGCTACCGATGCAGGTTATTGCTGCTTGTTCTCTCACCATTGTGATGTGTATTTCTATTATTAATTTAGCTTTATTTCGTCAGCAGTCAATTAAAATTAATAAGAAAAATCTTATCTTTTGGTCAATAGGCATCATTATAGGTGTACAAATTGGCTTTGAATTGAGTTTTTTCTTTTCTGATAAGTTGATCTCGGCAATTTTTGTAATTACTTTAATCTTACTCGGTTTGCGCACTCTTTTATACAGAAAAGATATTCAAGAAACGGCACAACGAAATCAATCGGAAATTTTATCAGGAATGTTGTACTGTGGATTCGGTGGATTTATTGCCGGCATTACAGGAATTGGTGGCGGTTCAATTATGGCCCCCTTAGTGGCACAATTAAAATCCGTCAGTCCAAAACAAATTGCGGTATATACCAACTATATGATGGTATTTGGTGGAGTGGGTAACCTTTATGGTTATTTATCTCGTCAGTCAAATTTAGCCACCCCTTATTTATCCGATTGGCAATTCGGTTATGTAAACTTTGCGATTGTCGGAGCTGTTGTGCTTGGCGCGTTGGCAAGCGCTTATTTTTCCATGAAATTACGCAATTTAATCAGTGATCGAGTGATCACTAAATTACTGGGATTGATTTTATTTACTATTGCCTGTTATATGGGAATTTGGCAGTATTTTTTTGCAATTTAGTAAAACACCGGTTCGCTACTATTAAATAATCTATGAATCTTGATTAAACCAAGCTACATAATCAAATTGATCATAATGTTTCTTGCCATTCCAACCGGAAAAAGCAAATAAATCACCCACTTGATTTTGTTGTTCAAAACCTTGAATGTAAAACGCAGAGCGTAAGTCTGGGTAAGGTTTATGGGTAAACACCACTTTATTTTTAAAGGGAAGCCGATCGAATTCTTCCAGCTCTTCATAAGCGATACCCTGTGCCCCGTCTTTATCTGTCATGATGATAAACAAATTATCTGGATTGATCCGAGAAGAGCGGGTTTGCCATTTTTCTCTTGCCTCTTGCTCACTATGATAATGCATGAAATGAATTTCAATATCTGCCAATTTTCCGATTGGGTAGTTTTTTTCAGAAGCAATAAACTCAAGGGATTGTTGTTGATAAAAAACAATATTCTGCAAATAACGAATAAAGTTTTTAGGGCTTAAGTAAAGATTAACAAAAGGTGAGTTAAAAGGTTCACCGAGATCGTGCAAAATAAACGCACCCACACAGTTAGCAGAGATAACCGTCATACCATGGTTTTTTAAACGCGATCTGAGCTGATGATTAATGAATTTTCTTTGCAGTTGATTTACTGCGGTTTTAATTTGTGATAGCAATAGTACCTCTCCTGAATAATTGTATGCTACCCCCTTTAATCTGTGAATTCAACCTATAATTTTTGTAAAAGATTTGTGAAAATTTGCGGTTCATCACAAATTTAGGCAAAAAAAGGGAGTATAATCAAGCCGTTTTTTCAATTTGGTTATGTGTTAACCAAGTTCCGTATCACAACAATGGAGTACTTATATGAGCGAACAACTACGCCAAGCAGCATTGGATTTTCACGAGTTTCCTATTCCCGGCAAAATTGAAGTTACCCCCACCAAATCATTGGCAACCCAGCGCGATTTAGCCCTCGCTTATTCTCCCGGCGTGGCGGAACCTTGTTTAGAAATTGAAAAAGATCCGTTGGCTTCTTATAAATATACCGCACGTGGTAATTTAGTCGCAGTTATTTCAAACGGTACGGCAGTTCTTGGATTAGGGAATATTGGCGCGCTTGCCGGTAAGCCCGTGATGGAAGGAAAGGGTGTCCTATTTAAAAAATTTGCCGGTATTAATGTATTTGATATTGAAGTGAATGAACATGATCCGGACAAATTAGTGGATATTATCGCTTCTCTTGAACCTACCTTTGGTGGCGTAAATCTTGAAGATATTAAAGCGCCGGAATGTTTTTATATTGAACAAAAATTACGTGAACGTATGAATATTCCCGTGTTCCACGATGATCAACACGGCACAGCAATTATTAGTGCGGCGGCAATTATTAATTCACTTCGCATCATAGGTAAAAAAATTGAGGAGGTGCGTCTTGTTGCATCAGGCGCTGGTGCGGCTTCAATTGCTTGTTTGAATTTATTGCTTTCCCTTGGGATGAAACGTGAAAACATCACCATTTGTGATTCAAAAGGCGTGGTCTATAAAAATCGTGGTGATCGTATGGATCAAACGAAAGAAGATTATGCGATTGAAGATAATGGTTGGCGTACATTAGCTGATGCCATTCCGAATACGGATATTTTCCTCGGTTGTTCAGCAGCCGGTGCATTGACACAAAATATGGTAAAAACCATGGCGGCACACCCGATTATTCTTGCTTTGGCAAATCCAAATCCGGAAATTACCCCACCGGAAGCGAAAGCAGTGCGCCCCGATGTGATAGTCTGTACCGGTCGTTCAGACTATCCAAACCAAGTCAATAATGTGCTTTGTTTCCCGTTCATCTTCCGTGGTGCGCTAGATGTTGGGGCAACTACGATTAATGAAGAAATGAAACGTGCGGCGGTTTATGCTATTGCCGATCTTGCCCTTGAGGAACAAAATGATGTAGTAACCTCTGCTTATGGCGGTGAAGGTGCAACATTTGGTCCTGAGTATGTGATTCCACGCCCATTCGACCCTCGTTTAATTGTACGTATCGCACCGGCAGTGGCAAAAGCAGCAATGGAATCCGGCGTAGCGACACGTCCAATTGAGAATTGGAGTGAATATACCGAAAAACTTACGCAGTTTGTTTATAAAACCAGCTTATTTATGCGTCCGATTTTTAGCCAAGCCAAATCCGCAAAACAACGTATTATTCTTGCTGAAGGTGAAGAGACAAAAGCCCTACATGCTGTACAAGAAGTCGTTTCCATGGAGCTCGCCTCGCCAATTTTAATTGGTCGTAAAGAAGTGATTGAGGAAAAAATCAAAAAGTTGGGTTTACGCTTAGAAGTGGGGGTAAACGTAGAAGTGGTGGATAATGAAAATAATCCACGCTATGAAGAATGTTGGAAATATTATTACAACCTCACAAAACGTAAAGGTATCACGCCGGCAATCGCTAAACGTGTTGTGCGTTCAAATACAACAGTGCTTGCCTCCGTCTTGGTAAATTTAGGCTATGCGGACGGATTAGTATGTGGTTTGTTTGGTTCTTATGGTAAACATTTAGACTCCATTAAAGATATTATTGGCTTGAAAAATGGTGTAAAAACCGCCGCGGCTTTAAATAGTCTTGTATTGCCAAGTGGTAATGTTTTCTTAACGGATACGCATGTCAATGATGACCCAAGTGCGGAAGAATTGGCGGAAATTACCTTAATGGCAGCGGATGAAGTACATCGTTTTGGTATTGAACCTGCAGTCGCTTTGCTTTCTCATTCCAATTTTGGTTCATCGAACACGCTAGGCGCACCGAAAGTACGTGATGCCTTGAAGATTGTACAAGAACATAACCCACAATTAATGATTGATGGCGAAATGCGGGGGGATATTGCGCTTTGTGCGGCACAACGTGCTGAAGTCATGCCGGATAGCCCATTAAAAGGCTCGGCAAATCTGCTTGTGTTCCCTAATTTAAGTGCTGCACGTATTAGTTATAGCCTATTGCGTGGTACTACCACCGCAGTCACCGTTGGTCCAATCTTGATGGGAATGAATAAATCCGCCCATATTTTAAACCCGTCAGCCTCCGTTCGTCGTATTATTAATATGATTGCTTACGCAGCGGTACAGGCACAGCAAGATTAGGTATTTTATTAATGAAAAGTGCGGTTAATTTTAACCGCACTTTTTTGTTTTATTTATTCGCCAAAATGACCGCTCTTTTAGGTGCCGGATAGCCCTCAATCGTTTTACTATGATCATTCGGATCTAAAAAATCAATGAGGCTTTCATTTTCCAGCCAATCGGTTTTACGTTGTTCTTCCAGTGTTGTAATGGCAACGTCCACACAGCGAACATTGGTAAAACCCGCTTTTTCCAACCAGTTTATTAAGGCGGGAACAGAGGGAATAAAATACACATTTTTCATTTTGGCATAGCGATCGGTCGGTACGAGAACGCTATTGACATCGCCATCAATGACTAGCGTTTCCAGTACTAATTCCCCACCTTTTTTCAGTTGGTTTTTTAGCTGGGTCAGATGATCCAAGGGGGATTTTCGATGATAAAGTACGCCCATGGAAAAAACCGTGTCAAAGGCAGCAAGGGGCTGCATTTGTTCTATGCCAAGCGGAATGAGGTTTACGCGGCGATCGTTGTTTAATAATTTACGTACGGCTTCAAATTGGCAGAGAAAAAGTTCGGTAGGATCAATGCCTACCACCATTTTGGCTCCCTCACCCAGCATACGCCACATATGATAACCGCTACCGCAGCCCACATCTAAAATAGTGCGATCTTTTAGGGGGGCGAGATGAGGAAGCACACGATCCCATTTAAAATCAGAACGCCATTCGCAATCTATATGAATACCAAATAGATGATAAGGCCCTTTTCGCCATGGCATAAGCTGTTTTAAATGATGAATAATGCGCTGTTTTTCGCCTTCCGAAAGGGGAGAAGTGCGGTCAGATTTCACCGCATTTTTTAAATCAATGGTATCTGCCGTTAAGTCAGGTAAAAAGTCGATGATTTTTGACCATTTCTCGTAATCACCATGAGTTTGTTTTTCCCACTCTTTTATTTGGAGAGGGAGGGTTTCAAGCCAATCAGAGAGAGGGCTTGTGGCGATTTGTTGATAAAAAGGGCGAAAATCGATCATTGAGTTTCCTTATAGGTTTTTCTGCTTAGTTGGCGTTACAGAGAATAATTTGTTTTACTTTGAAACTATTAAAATAGTCTTAAAGTATATTGAAGATTTGAGAAAGGGCGCATTTTACCCTATTATGCGAGTTCTTAAAATAAGATTTAGAGACAATAGAATGGATGCCGTAGAATTATTGATGAACGTTACGCCCAATGAAACCCGTATTGCATTGATGGAAATGGGCGGATTGAAAGAGGTTCATGTAGAACGCCAAGCCAAACGTGGCATTGTGGGAAATATTTATAAAGGGCGGGTAATGCGTGTATTGCCCGGTATGCAGTCCGCTTTTGTGGATATTGGCTTGGAAAAAGCGGCATTTTTACATGCTTCCGATATTGTGTCTCACACAGAATGTGTTGATGAAAATGAGCAGAAGCAATTTAAAGTAAAAAGTATTTCTGAGCTGGTTCGAGAGGGACAGGATATTGTCGTACAAGTTGTAAAAGATCCCCTAGGTACAAAAGGTGCACGTTTAACCACTGATATTACATTACCTTCCCGCTATCTTGTATTTATGCCGGAAAATAGCCATGTAGGGGTATCACAACGTATTGAAAGTGAAGAAGAACGAACCCGTTTGAAGGCATTGGTAGAACCTTTCTGTGATGAATTAGGGGGATTTATTATTCGCACGGCAACAGAGGGGGCAACTGAGGAAGAGCTTCGCCAAGATGCGGAATTTCTTAAACGTTTATGGCGAAAGGTATTAGAACGTAAAAGTAAATATCCTACCCGCTCAAAGATTTATGGTGAACCGGCACTCCCACAGCGAATTTTACGTGATTTTATTGGGACGAGATTGGAAAGAATCCGTATTGATTCAAAGCTTTGTTTCAACGAAGTGAAAGAATTTACCGATGAATTTATGCCGGAATTAAGCGATAAGTTAGTACTTTACTCCGGAAATCAACCGCTCTTTGATGTGTATGGCGTGGAAAATAGCATTCAACAGGCTTTAGATCGACGGGTGAATTTAAAATCCGGTGGTTATTTGATTATCGAACAAACAGAAGCGATGACGACTATTGACATCAACACCGGCGCATTTGTCGGGCATCGTGATTTAGCAGAAACGATTTTTAACATCAACATTGAAGCAACAAAAGCTATTGCCCAACAACTTCAGTTACGCAATCTTGGTGGAATTATCATCATTGATTTTATTGATATGCACTTGGAGGATCACCGCAACCGAGTATTGGAATCTTTACAAGAGGCTCTTTCCAAAGATCGTGTTAAAACAAATGTTAATGGTTTCACTCAACTTGGTTTAGTTGAAATGACACGTAAGCGAACCCGTGAAAGCCTTGAACATATTCTTTGTGATGAATGTCCGGTATGCCGTGGTCGTGGCCATGTGAAAACGGTGGAAACGGTATGTTATGAAATTATGCGTGAGGTAATTCGCGTGTATCATTTATTCAGCAGCGAGCAATTTGTTGTATATGCTTCCCCAGCAGTGGCGGAATATTTAATTAACGAAGAATCTCATGGGCTTTTACCCGAAGTGGAAATGTTTATTGGCAAACGTGTCCAAGTAAAAACCGAACCCTTTTATAACCAAGAGCAGTTTGATGTTGTGGTGATGTAACAAAGTGGTGGTAAAACAAAAGTGCGGTCAATTTTGACCGCGCTTTTTTATGTTTTCGATATTATGTGTCTGTTGCACAACGCTATTTTGGGGCTCGCTTGTAGGGATATATTGCAAGTGCCAAAATTTTAATATATTGAAATGATTTGTTTCTTATAAGGGACACACGCAGTATCTCCCTACGTTCGTTGGAATTTCTGTTTTGTACTTTCCACATAACATCATCACTTTTGAAATAATATCAAATCATTTCTTATTACGATTGATTATCAACTAGAGTTTAATGTTATACTGCGAAACCATAAATGGTTTTTACTTATCTACTAAGGACACGAAGTGAATTGGACGCAAGAATTGTTGAATTCTTTTTATTGGATAATCAGTGTCATGGGGATTATTTTGACGATTTCTCCCCTGGTTGCATTCCTTTTGATCAGGATGACTAAGTGGGGAAGAGAGTTTTGGCTTTTAAGTGCTGATTATTTTTCAATTAAACGCAGAATTAAACCTTTGGCTTATTTTTTCACTGTGCTATTTTTTAGCTTGGTGACAGTTCGAATTGATATTTTATTATCAGAATGGAATAAAGCCTTATACAACGCATTGCAAAAGTTGGATGCCGCTGAATTTTGGGGGCAAATTATTGTTTTTGCTGTGTTATCAAGCGTGCATATTGCCAATGCCTTGTTAATTTATTATGTACAGAAAGCCTTCACGATTCATTGGCGAAAATGGGCAAATGAAGCCATTTTAGATAAATGGTTTGTCAATCAAGCCTATTATAAAATGCTCTGTGATAGTGAAAAAACCGATAATCCGGATCAACGTATTCAACAGGATATTACCGCTTATATTACAAATTCCTTAAATTTATCCTTGGGATTAATCAAGTCCGTGACTTCAATGGTGTCATTTACGATTATTTTATGGGGGCTATCAGGTCCTATGCAGATAGGGGATTTTACGTTGCCTCATGCTATGGTGTTTTGGGTTTTTATTTATGTATTAGCCAGCACCGTATTTGCTTTTAAAATTGGTAAACCTCTAATCAGGCTTAATTTTAATAATGAGAGATTGAACGCTAATTATCGTTACTCTTTAATGCGTATGAAAGAATATGCCGAAACTATCGCCTTTTTTAAAGGTGAAAAAGTAGAAAAAAATCAGCTACTCGCTCAATTTAACAAAGTGATTGATAATGTTTGGAAAATTGTACATCGAACCCTAAAATTTAATGGATTTAATCTTGCGGTGACACAGGTGTCGACAATTTTTCCCTTTTTAATTCAGGCGACCCGCTTTTTTGAGAAGCAAATCCAATTAGGTGAATTAATGCAAACGGCCCAAGCTTTTAGAAGGGTTCAGTCCTCTCTCTCTTTTTTCCGTAATATTTATGATGATTTTGCCGGTTATCGTGCGGTGTTGGAACGTTTGAGTGGTTTTTATCAAGCTACTGGGGAAGCCCGCCATTTTGTCAATATTAAAATTGAAGAAGATAAAAATAACGTTATTTTTGAAGATCTTACTGTTAAAACCCCTGAAGGGGAGGTTTTAGTTAGGGAACTTAACATTCATTTATCTTTAGGAGATACATTATTAATTCAAGGTCTTTCAGGTTCAGGGAAGACGACCCTGTTGAGAGCGGTTGCCGGTTTGTGGCGATATGCAGAAGGAAAAATATCTTACCCACGCCATAATAGTTTATTTATTGCCCAAAAAACGTATTTACCTCAAGGTCGTTTGATTGATGCACTATATTACCCAAATACTGTGCCTACTGATGTTGATCTCAATGATGTTGCAAGCGTTTTAGATAGGGTTCAATTAGCACATCTTGTTGAAAAATTAGAGGAAGAAAATGATTGGACAAGAATTTTATCTCTTGGCGAGCAACAACGTATTTCTTTTGCCCGAATATTACTTTATCGTCCTATGATGATTTTTTTAGATGAGTCAACGGCAGCACTCGATGAGTATCTGGAAGAGCAGATGTATCTTCTTCTGAGAAAAGCATTGCCGAGAAGTATCATTATTAGTGTAGGACATCGTTCTACATTATTTCATCATCACCAGCAATGTTTACGACTTCATACCGATGGAACTTGGTGCTTAACTAACCTTTAACCATAGTTCGGATATGAATTCTTTTTTGAATTTTGGGGGAGATTTATTGAAAATATCTCCCTCATTTGTTTGAATTTGTGATCTACCTCTCATTTTTTTCATTTTATTTTTAGTACACTCTATCACTGGTAATGATAATCTTTCTTATTTGAAAAAGAATTTAGCTTATTATGATGAAAAAAACACAGGTTGCGACATTCATTTCTTCTTTATTTTTTACTTCAATAGCCTATGCTGATAGTTCGGAATCGGAAAATCAATTAGAGACGATTTCTGTGATTGCGAACTCATCATCGGGGTTTTCCGGTGCTGTAACACTTTCATCGGAGGATATAGCCCGTAAACCGGCAAGAAATGGGAATATTTCAGAATTACTTAAGAATAATCCGGCAGTACAGTTTAGCGGTACAACAAATAATTCAGCACAGGCGGGTGAAATTGCCCCTGATTTAGTCAGTTTTCATGGTGAGCCTTATTATAACAATAGCTATTTAATTGATGGTTTATCAAACAGTGATATGCTTAACCCTGGTTCATCTAATGGAGGGTATCGATCTGCTGAGGATTTTACTCAACCCACTTCTATGTATATTGCCCCCGGGTCGCCGGAATCTTTCTACATTAATAGTCGTTTATTAGGCAATGTTGCTGTTTATGATAGCAATATACCGGCAAAATATTCTCGCTTTACCGGTGGCGTTGTCGATGCACAAATTAAAGAACCTGAAGTCTCAAAATCAAGTGGTTCAATCAGCTACCGTACCACTCGTGATAGTTGGACATCGTTTCAACTTAGTGATGAAGAGCGGTTAGAATTTGATAATGCTTACGCTGAAAGCAATGTCCAACCAAAATTTACTAAACATATTTTTGATTTCACGTTAAATCAGCCTATTAATGATAAAGCCGGTATATTATTCAGCTATAACCGTACACAGTCTAAAATGCCGGAATATCATCAGGGACTAAATCGTTGGGAAAAAGAGCGGCGTTTAGCAGAAACCTTTTTGGTGAAAGGCAGCTATCAAACAAGTGATCAACATAAATTATTGGCTACATTACTATATTCTCCTCATGAAAGTGTGTATTACAACGACAATGTTAAAAATGGGCGCTATGTAAGTGATGGTGGTGGTTGGCGTGCTAACATTGAATCACAATATGCAGATGATTGGGGGATAGTGAAGAGTATTCTTGCTTATCAGTATAACCGCAATCGAATCGCTTATGATGCAGGTACAAATTATTACAATTGGGTAGGGAATACTTTGCTGAGTACAGCCGGCACAGAATGGTGTTCGTTAAAAAATAAAAAATCGGGAAAATGTGATTATAAGCGAGAAGGGGGAATCGGTGAGTTATCTTCAGAGCTTAAAACATTAACATTGAAACAAGATTATGAATTAGAGCCTCTAAATTGGGGAAAGAGCGAACATAAGCTCTCTTTGGGCTGGCAGATAGATTTTGCTTCCGCACAGTCTGAGCGTCCAAATGCTGTGCGTTATATGCAATCAGTTCTTAATTATAACGGAAAAGATGGACGGGTTGTTTTAGCGCCAAATTTTAATTCATTATTCAGAAATACGGGAAAAAATTGCCTTGATTGTATTCCAACTGAACAATTTCAAAATAGAATGACCTATTACCCGGCTTTTAATACGAAAGTCAATGTGAATAACTATAATCTCTATTTTTCTGACGAAATTTATTGGCAACGTTTTAAATTTGTACCGGGTGTCAATGTAAACTATGACAGCTTCTTAAAAAATCTCAATATTGCCCCTCGTTTTGCCTTTAATATTAATGTGTTAAATGATGACAGCTTTAATATTACAGGGGGTTATAACCGTTATTTTGCTAACAATATGTTGGCTTATGCGTTACGTTCAAATATTCCTTGTAATCGGGAAGGAGAGCGTTATGCGGATAAAAATGGTGTGGGGGAATGGAAATTGGGTGATTGTACCAACAACTCTATTTCTTGGGCGAACAGTCGGGATTTAAAAACACCTTATAGTGATGAATATAACCTTGGTTTTAACTACCGGCTAGCGGATCACACCTTGGTATTTAACTGGGTTCATCGTAAAAGTGAGCGCCAATTTACACCGGTGAAACAGGATTTGAAAAAGAACGCACCTAAAGAAATGTCAAATGAGGGTAAAGGGCAAACCAACACCTTTACACTTAGCTTCCAAAATAATAAAGCCTATCAATTGGGTAAAATATTGATGAACTATCGTGCCGGTTTACGCTATCAAAATCGACATGTGAATTATCATGGTAATTATGATGATAGCTTAGTTTTCGATCCCGCTGCATTTAATGGTCGATACTACCTTTTTGAAGGGAAACGTTATGCCACGGTAAATGAATTACCACCGTTTAACTTTAATCAACCTTGGGAAGGCTTTCTTGAACTTCAAACCGATATTCCGGCTTGGAATTTAAAGTGGACACATACTCTTAATTATAAAACGGGCTATAAAGCTTATAACCGCTATGATGTTGCTCAATGTGTGAACTCAAGCCAGCCTCAAGCCTGCGGTGATTATAGTGGGGCGGTTTATGATTACCGTCTGAAAAAATACAGTGGAAAAGCTACATTAGATTGGCATTTACTTTGGGCATTACCTATCCGTGAACAAAAAATGGAAGTGAGCCTTGATGTATTGAATGTCTTCAACAGTCGGATTGCAACCGCGAGTCCTCGTTCTGAATATTTAGGTGGAACGGAAAGCCAAAGCACAACGAGTTATGAATTAGGTCGTCAATTTTGGCTAGGCATTGCTTATCACTGGTAACCAATATATCTATTTATCAAAAAAGAGAACACGTTAGGATGATGATGTCCTAACGTGGTTTTTATTTGCAGTTTATGGAGTTGATTTTGCGTAACCTATTTTATCTTTTCTTATTTTTATTTTCGGCAAACGTTGTTGCCGTTTCCCCTATTCCTGTTCAGGGACAATTAGAAAACGGTTTACGTTACACGATTTTACCTATTCATACCCAGCCACAGCGTGTTGATGTCATTATGCGGGTTTATGCCGGTGCGATTGATGAAACGCCGGCACAAAGTGGTGTTGCTCATATGGTGGAACATATGGCGTTTCGTGCCACGGAAACTCATTCAAAAGGCGTGATGCCCTACCTTCATCAGCAAGGTTGGTTACGGGGAAAAAATTACAATGCCTTTACCAACCAAGAAAACACGACCTATATTTATATTCCACCGAAAGCATTCAGCCTAACGGAAACATTGGATGTGGTGAAACAAATGCTTTTTAAGGCTCAAATTACGGCGAGTGATTGGGAAGATGAACGTAAAATTATTTTAGAGGAGTGGCGGACAAGAGACAGCTCAAAACGACGTCTCTTTGAACAACGCCAAAGTTCTTATCGTGTTGGTTCACGTTATGAAAATCGCCCGGTGATTGGTACGGAAAAGAGTATCAACACGATGCCGGTTACTGAATTACAACGATATTACAAAACGTGGTATGTACCCAATAATATGCAGTTACTGCTTGTTGGAGATATTAAAGCAAATGAGGCTGAAAAATTAATCAAAACGTTTTTTGCCGATTTGCCTCGAAAAGTACTTCCTACTCGGGGTAACGATTATTATGAGCCTGCATTAGATGAACAAATTAAAGTTGATAGGCTTAGTGATCCCCAAAATAGCAATAGTCAAGTGAGCTATTTATGGCGGTTTGATGACAGTGCAAGCCAAGCTCAAACAGAGATGGGGTTTGAACAACGTCTTATTAATCAATTAGCCGTAAATAGTTTAAATCAGCGTTTTAGAAACGAAAAAGATCAAATACCGACAACCTTGTCTTCTCTCTCTGCCCGCCAGATCCCAGTAGGAAAAATAACATCGGCTTTAGTTCTTTCCGCTAATGTTGAGAAACAATCACATCGTGTTGGGGCAAATTATATTATTGAGCAAGCCGAGCGACTAAAACGTTATCCGATTACACAGGCAGAATTGGATAAACAGAAAGAAAAAATTTTATTTCAGCTAGAAAATGACAAGGTAACCCAACAAAATTTCACCTTTGAAGATTGGGTGCAAGCTATGATTAATACCCTACTGAATGAGAAAGCCTACTATAACCAAGTTCAAATTGAACAAATGACTAAAAATGGAATAGAAAAAATCAGTTTAGCGGAGGTTAATCAGCGTATTCAATATTGGCTTAATGCTTCCGATCAAGTTTTTCAATATATGCCGCCATTAAATGTTGAAATGTCGCCAATTAAACTGACGGAAATTCAACAATGGTGGAAAATCGCTAGACAAGCCGATTTTCGTCGTCCCACAGAAAGTGCAAATGAGAAAATGACATTTTCTCCGCTAAAACAACAAGGTCGTATTGTGAAAGAGCAACGTTTTCCAACACAAAATACAGTGCGTTGGACGCTTTCTAATGGGGATATTGTCGTTTGGTTAAAATCTCCGATTGCAAAAACAAAAAGCTATTTTGTTGCACAAAATCAGGCCGGCTCCAATGCCCCGATTATTCAAGATTGGAAAGGCAAATTGGCAATACAACTTATTGGCAATAATGCACCACTCAATTGGACACGTAATCAAATGCTGGAGTGGAAAGAAAATAATCATATTCCCCTTGTTATTCGGCAAAGTTTTGACAAGCTTAATATTCTCAGTACCGTTGAAAACAATAAATTTGCCGACTTACTTCGTTTCTACTATGCACAACAGAAAGAAACGACAATAAAAGAAGAATTTGATAAAACGAAAAGGGAAAAAATCCGCAGTGTTGAGTTACAGTCTCAGTCTGATGACTTTAAACGTAATTTAGCATGGGAAACCTTTGTTTACGGGCAGCCTATCAATCCTCAACCGAGTATTAAACAAATTGAAATGCTCACAGAGTCAGATCTGATGCAACAATGGCAGGCTCTTTCTCGTGTACCGGTTACCTACTTTATTCTGAATAATATGGAAGAAAGAAAAGTGCGGTCACTTCTGGAACAGAATTTAGCTGGGATTGAACGGGGAAAAAATATTGAGACCGAGCCCTTAAAAGTGCAGTCGGGGTCTTTAGAAGAAAAATTTGCGATGAATCCTGAATCAAAGGATAACGTGTATATCTCGTGGTTTACGCCGGATAACTGGGAAGCGAAAAAAGCCTTGATGATTGAATTTGCCGGTAACATTGCTTCGGAAAAATTAAGCCAAAAAATGCGGGATGAAACACTCGGTATTTATAGCAAACGCTTTAAAAGCCGCTTACAAGCGGAGACTAACCGAATACAAACAACATTAACTTTTTCCTCCAATCCTGAGATGACAGATAAACTGATTGAAATGGCAAAACGGGTATTAGCGGATTTACCTACCAGCATCACGGCAGAAGAATTTGATACGGCAAAACGTTATTTTTACCAAACGGAAGAAAGCCAACAGCAATCTCCTGAGGCATGGTTAGAGCGACTCATTTATAGTGAAAACCGTTTTCATACCCCTCAGTATTTAACGGAAATTAATCAGCTTGTTGAAAGCATTACCCTTGATGAAGTAAAGTCTGTTGCGAAATATCTCTATAATCCTGAAAATCAACGGATATTTATTACAACGCATAAAAAATAAATTTTCTATGGGAAGTTCATAGCAATAAACAAAAAAGTATTTCAATGAAATATAGGGGCGTTATAAAACCAAATCATTTCAAACCGTCAAAATTTTAACCTGTTGAAATAACTTGATTTTTATAACGGATACACGCAGTGTATCCCTACAATGTCGTTGAAATTTCTATTTTGTGCATTTGCTACATAATACCGAATAAAAGAAAAAGTGCGGTGAAAATTGACCGCACTTTTTCCTTTCAATTTGTGATCTACCTCACATTTTTATAAGAAAACACTGTAATCTAGGAAAAATTCTTAGGGTTTCTACGTGATATTTGCAAGGGAAATAATGGATTCCGATCTAATATGCGCAAAATTATTTTATTCGGAGTCTATATTATGCTTAATTTTTTAAACGAAGTGAGAAAACCGACACTTGACTTACCTGTTGAGGAACGTCGCAAAATGTGGTTTAAACCTTTTATGCAATCTTATTTTGTTGTATTTTTTGGTTATATGGCCATGTATTTGGTGCGTAAAAATTTCAATATTGCCCAAAATGATATGATCGATACTTATGGGCTAACCAAAACCCAATTAGGGATGATAGGGTTGGGATTCTCCATCACTTACGGTATTGGTAAAACCGTGGTGTCTTATTATGCCGACGGGAAAAATACCAAGCAATTTGTTCCGTTTATGTTAATTCTTTCTGCCCTTTGTATGTTGGGATTCAGTGCAAGTATGGGCAGCGGTAGCGTTGCAATTTTCCTGATGGTGGCATTCTATGCGTTAAGTGGTTTCTTCCAAAGTACCGGCGGATCTTCAAGTTATTCTACCATTACAAAATGGACACCACGTAAAAAACGTGGCATGTTTTTAGGTTTTTGGAATCTTTCCCATAATGTGGGTGGTGCAGCCGCAGCGGGTGTGGCATTGTTTGGTGCAAATGTATTTTTTGATGGCCATGTGCTAGGAATGTTTGTGTTCCCTTCAATTGTTGCATTAATCATCGGTTTTATTGGTTTACGTTATGGCAGTGATTCTCCTGAAGCTTATGGTTTAGGCAAAGCGGAGGAATTATTTGGGGAGGAAATTTCTGAAGAAGATAAAGATGCAGAAGAAAATCAACTCACGAAAAAGCAGATTTTTATCCAATATGTTTTGAAAAACAAAGTAATTTGGTTACTTTGCGTTGCAAATATTTTTCTTTACATTGTGCGTATTGGTATCGACCAATGGTCTCCAGTGTATGCTTACCAAGAATTAGGTTTTTCAAAAGATGCTGCAATTTCAGGTTTTGCCCTCTTTGAAATTGGAGCTCTGGTCGGGACATTTTTATGGGGATATTTATCTGATTTAGCGAATGGTCGCCGTACCCTATTGGCTTGTGTGGCATTAATCCTTATTGTGTTCTCTCTTGAGTTCTATCAATTTGCAACAAATGAGACCATGTATTTAGTCACCTTATTTATTCTTGGCTTCTTAGTTTTCGGTCCACAATTATTAATTGGTGTCGCTGCTGTCGGTTTCGTACCGAAAAAAGCGATTGCGGTCGCAGATGGTGTAAAAGGAACTTTTGCTTATTTAATTGGCGATAGTTTTGCGAAATTAGGCTTGGGAATGATTGCAGATGGTACACCTATTTTTGGTTTAACCGGTTGGGAAGGCACTTTCGCCGCCTTAGATATTTCTGCGGTAGTCTGTATGGTGTTATTGGCCTTTGTGGCGATTGCTGAAGAACGTAAAATCCGTTATTTGAAAAAACGAGAAGCGGCAAAATCTTAGAAGAAGCGTTTAATCCCATCATTCATTATGCAAAGTACGGTCAAAATAGAAAGATTTTTGGTATTTATAGCAAATACATAAGAACAGAAATTCCAACGAAATATAGGGACAGTGGTTGGCTGTCCCTACAAGTATCCCAAAATCAGTTTTGTGCGACTGCTACATCATGCCATAAAATCATCAAGAATTGACCGCACTTTTTTCAGTGCTAAAATCCGTCCCTTCTAAAAAAACAGAGGAAACCACAATGATAAAAGTTGCACTCATTGATGATCACATCATTGTGCGCTCAGGATTTGCGCAGTTACTTTCACTGGAAGAAGAGATTGTTGTCGTGGGGGAGTTTGGTTCGGCGAAAGAAACCCGCCAAAAGTTACCTCACACAAAAGCCGATGTGTGTATTATTGATATTTCAATGCCTGATGAAAGTGGATTGGAACTGCTAAAAAGTATTCCTTCCGGTATTCATTGCATTATGCTCAGTGTAAATGATAGCGAAATTGTGGTTAAAAAAGCGTTGGAACAAGGTGCAAAAGGCTACTTAAGCAAGCGTTGCAGTCCTGATGAGCTGATACAAGCTGTTCGCACCGTGTATGCCGGTGGCGTTTATTTAATGCCGGAATTGACGGTGAAATTGGTTTCAAATCGCACCGGCAACCCATTTGATCTGCTAACAAAACGTGAATTGCAAATTTGCGAATTGCTAAGTCAGGGACTTGAGGCTAAAGAGATGGGCGAAAAATTAGGCTTGAGTTTTAAAACGATTCATGCCCATCGTGCCAATATTATGAGCAAGTTAGAAGTGAAAAATAACGTAGAATTGACGAATTTATTTCACCAACATTATAAAGTATGACGTCATTGCTGACCTTTCTTTACAGTGGTTTCATTTTGTTTTGTGCCTACTTTTCTTTATGGGCGATTTCCGATTATTTACTCGAAAATACCTTAATGGCATTACTGTTTTTACCTTTTGCTTTTCGGTTAGGGGTTAATTTACATATGCCAAAAGTATTTTGGTGGGTAAGTTATGGTGCTGAATTTTCTGTCTTGGGGTTGCTAATCTATGCGTCACAGGATGAATATTATTTGTCGTCCGGCATTTTAGCTCTTATTAGTGTGCCTATTACGCTGGTGATAAAGGAATATTACCAAGGTAATGAAATCCGTAAGCTCATCGTACAGAGTGGATTAGCACTTGTGATGAGTTTCATGAATGGCTTGGTTGGGGCGATACTTTCATTTTCCTTTTTTTATACGTTTCTGGTCAGTTTTACCGGAATGTTATTGATAATGCCCGCCTGCTTTTTAGTCGATGAATATCTTTTTAAGCGTGCTTGGATTCCGCTTACCGCACGATTGGTACATAAGCCGATTTCGTTACGAGCCAAACATATTCTAATTTATATCTTATTGTTTTTATTGAATATACTTATTCAAATTTATACGCCGGAAGAGTTTCATCGGTTTACTTTATTTTTCCTCTCTGTCCCCATTATTTTGCTCGCCTATGCCTATGGTTGGCAGGGGGCATTGCTTGGTACATTGTTAAATAGTATTGCGCTCACGGCGACGATGGGGAATTTTTCGAGTGGGGCATTAACGGATTTGTTACTTTCCCTTTCTGCACAAACGATTACGGGAATTTTTCTCGGTTTAGCGATTCAGCGGCAACGGGATCTGAATCAAAGTTTGTCGACAGAACTGAATCGTAATCGCCATCTCACTCGGAAACTTATTAATACGGAAGAGGCGATTCGTCAAGACATCTCCCGTGAATTACACGATGAA
Source organism: Rodentibacter mrazii (assembly GCF_001998825.1). Lineage (GTDB taxonomy): Bacteria > Pseudomonadota > Gammaproteobacteria > Enterobacterales > Pasteurellaceae > Rodentibacter > Rodentibacter mrazii. The sequence continues at coordinate 15,202 of NZ_MLHG01000050.1, read as the reverse complement.
ATAGGACAAAACATCACGGCAATTCGTATGCAGGCTTCTATTATGAAACGTTTGGAACCTTCCCCTAAAATAACGGAAGTGGTCGGGATGATTGAGCAACTTTCTCTAAACATTTACGATACTACAAAGGGATTATTAAACCGTATTCGCCCTAAAATGTTAGATGATGTTTCACTCCAGCAGGCGATTCAGAATTTACTTTTAGAACTCGATCTCAAAACTCACGGAATTTCGACCGCACTTTTTTGGGAAGATAAAGATAATGTAAAACTTGAGCATATCCAAGAAATTACCCTTTATCGTTTATGTCAAGAAGGATTGAATAATATTGTTAAACATTCTGCTGCCACTGCGGTGAGTCTTGCCATTATTATTCGTAAAGATATTCAATTAATCATTCAGGATAACGGTAAGGGATTTGATCCGACAAAAGTCAAACAAGGTTTTGGCTTGAAGGGGATGCAAGAACGGGTTGATATTTTATGTGGGACATTTCAATTGATTTCCTGTGAACAAAGAATATCGCCAAAGCAGCACGGCACAACGATTAAAATTACTCTGCCAAGGATTTAAGATGACAATATTTTCCTCAAAAATTGACCGTACTTATAGCTATTGGCGTATGCATTTGATGATCGCCATGTATATCGGTTATGCAGGCTTTTATCTCACAAGAAAGAGTTTCAATTTTGCCGTACCGGAAATGATCACCGATCTTGGTATTGAAAAAAGTGATATTGGGTTGATGGCGACCTTATTTTATATCACCTACGGGGGATCAAAATTTTTTTCAGGGATATTTTCCGATAAATCAAATCCTCGTCATTTTATGGCAATTGGTCTGATGATGACGGGGATTCTTAATATTGTCTTTGGATTATCAAATTCTGTGTTGTTTTTTACCGCACTTTGGGTGGCTAATGCGTGGTTTCAAGGCTGGGGCTGGCCTGCCTGTTCTAAGTTATTGACGAGTTGGTATTCTCGTCATGAACGTGGGCATTGGTGGTCGATTTGGAATACAGCGCACAATGTGGGAGGCGCATTGATTCCTTTGCTTATTGGTTATGTGACGTTACATTATAGTTGGCGCCATGGTTTTGCCATTGCCGGGGGATTGGCGATTTGTATTGGTTTTTTCTTGTTATGGCGATTACGTAATACACCGGAGTCCATGGGACTACCTAGTGTCGGACATTGGCGAAATGACGAATTGGAACTCAAGCAAGAATCTCTAGCTCCCCATTTAAGTTGGCGGGAAATTTTGCGCCGTTATGTTTTTTTGAATAAATATATTTGGTTGTTAGCGTTAAGTTATACCCTCGTTTATGTGGTGCGAACAGCGATTAATGATTGGGGCAATATTTATCTTACTGAAAAATACCATTACGACTTGGTTTCAGCCAACAGTGTCTTAGCGTTATTTGAAGTAGGGGGCTTTTTAGGATCACTTGTAGCCGGTTGGGGATCGGATCGCCTGTTTTCTAGTAATCGTGGACCGATGGCATTGATTTTTGCTATTGGTATTTTCTTTTCCATTACCGCTTTATGGTTGTTACCAAAAGAAAATTATATTTTACAGACCGCACTTTTCTTTGTGGTTGGTTTTTTTATTTTTGGTCCTCAAATGTTAATCGGTATGGCTGCGGCAGAATGTTCCCATAAAAAAACACCCGGCACAGCGACCGGGTTTGTGGGATTATTTGCTTACCTTGGCGCTGCTATTGCAGGCTATCCATTGGCACTGATTATGAAATATTTCCATTGGACGGGATTTTTCATAGTTGTTACTTGTTGTGCAGCCGGTATTGCGCTTTCATTATTACCGTTTTTGAAAGCGCAAGATCCAACTAAAAACTAAACATCATAGGTTCCCATCACAACCGCTTGATCTAAAATATGCCCTTGCATGGCAAAATGAAGATCATTGAAACGAAAACCCGGTTTAACATCGAGTTTGGTATCGAGGGCATACACAATCAATTCATAACGATGTAAACAATTCGGGGGAGCCATACCGCCGTAAGCGGAGGCTTCATCAAGTTCAAATTTGCCTAACACACTCGCCCAAGAATTCGCACCTTGTACATAATCCGTTGCGGCTTGGCTTTCGTTTTCTTGCACATTTGTGCGTTCAAGATTGGCGATTAACCAGTGAATCCAAACAAATCCGCTTGCGGTAATCGCATCTTTATCTTCAAGTACCACGGCGAAAGATTTTGTACCTTCCGGCGCACCTTGAATTTCAAAGGGAATGGAATAGGTGGGCATACCGTTTGGGCTAAATTGGGTTCCACGTTTGCCGTATTTGTCTTCAAATACTCCATTTTTGATGGCAGAGCTGGTTACGATCATCATATTCTCCTTATTTTGGTTAATGAGCGATGGTTTGAAATACTAGCATATCTCACTGAGAAAACCATCGCCGATGATGTTAAGCCAACAAATAGATGCCCTGATAAGGCATTAACAGCACTTTATTTTCTTCTAATGACAGCTCATCATAATTATTCATTAATACCTCGCCTTTCACATTTAACTCAACAGATTGCGGTTGATGGCTCAAATTTGCCAATACGGTTAAAGTTTGCCCGTTAGCTTGACGTTGATATGCCCAAACGGATGGGTGATTCGGCAGTAAATCAGTGTAATTGCCCTCGGTTAAAATAGGTAATTCCTTACGGAGTTTAATTAAGCTTTGGTAGGTGTAAAACACCGAGTGCTTATCCGCTAATGCTTTTTCTACATTGATTTCAGTATAGTTGCGTGCCACATCGATCCAAGGTTGGGCGGTGGAAAAACCGGCATTTTCACTCTCGTCCCATTGTACCGGCGTGCGGGAATTATCACGGGATTTCTGTGCCAGAATTTTTATAATCAGATCGTCATTGATGCCTTTTTCTTTCAGTTCCTCATACGCATTTAAGCTTTCCACATCGCGATATTCTTCAATCGTGGTGAAATTTGGGTTCGTCATACCAATTTCTTCACCTTGATAAATATAAGGCGTACCTTGCATACCGTGAAGTAGCATCGCTAACATTTTAGCGGAAATTGCACGAAGTTCCCCCTCATCGCCAAAACGTGAAACGATACGAGGCTGATCATGGTTACACCAAAATAAGGCATTCCACGCCTTGCCGTGCATGCCTTGTTGCCAGTAGTTAAAAATTGACTTCAGTTCGACAAAATCAGGTTGGGCGTATGTCCATTTTTCACCCTTCGGGTAATCCACTTTGAGGTGATGGAAATTGAAGGTCATAGATAATTCTGTACCGTTCAAATTGGCATAGCGTTGGCAATGTTCAAGACTGGTGGAAGACATTTCACCCACACTCATCAAGCCGTAAGGCGTGAGAGCATGTTGATTGAGCATTTGCAAATATTCGTGGATCTTATGTCCATCGGTATAGAAACGGCGACCATCTCCCTCGAAATCATCTTCAAAATGCTCAGGTTTAGAAATCAAATTCACCACATCCAAACGCAATCCATCAATGCCTTTTTCTGCCCAAAAACGACAAATTTCAAACAATTCTGACCGCACTTTGGGATTTTCCCAATTTAAATCTGCTTGCTCGGGGGCGAATAAGTGCAAATAATATTTTTGTGCTTTATCCGCCCATTTCCATGCCGAACCGCCAAATTTTGATTTCCAGTTAGTCGGGTTTTCACGCCAAATATAGTAGTCGTGGTATTCGCTTTGTGGATTTTCCCCTTCTTCAAACCAACGGTGGAAAGTAGAACTATGATTAAACACCATATCCATTACAATACGAATATTGCGTTTATGGGCTTCGGTAATCAGTTGCTCGAAATCCGCCATTGTACCGTAACTCGGATCAATTTCACGATAGTTGGCAATATCGTAACCGTTGTCAATTTGTGGCGAAACATACATCGGCGTAATCCAAATGCCATCAATTCCGAGCGTTTGTAAATAGTCTAAACGTTTGATGATACCTTGAATATCGCCTGTGCCACTGCCTGTCGTATCTTGGAATGATTTTGGATAAATTTGGTAGATAACGCCGTTTTTCCACCATTGAGTCTTATTATTCATCGTTGCTTTCTCGAGTAAGTATGTGTGGATTTGAAAAATCCTCTCACGTTTAAATAGGAGGAAACTTGACCGCATGTATGATGGGGTTTTATGTCCCCTTGAAAGTGCGGTCATTTTTCCGTAAGTTTTTTATATTAAGCAAGCTCACCTGCTTTTTCTTTACGTTTATAAACGAGGGTGGTGAGTATAAATGGGATCACGATCGCAGCGAGCATTGCGAGACCGAATACTCCCCAATATTGATGTTGAACGGAAAGAATACCCGGTAAGCCGCCCACACCAATACTACCGGCTAACACGCCGGATAAACCGCAGATTAAGCCTGCTACGGCTGCACCGATCATTGCACATAACATCGGGAAGCGATATTTGAGGTTAATCCCATACATGGCGGGTTCGGTCACGCCGAGATAGGCAGAAAGAGCGGCAGGAATAGCCACTTCGCGAGATTGTGCACTTTTGTTCACATAGATAATCCCGACAACCGCAGAAGCCTGAGCAATATTGGACAACGCAATGATTGGCCATACAGGTGTTCCGCCAATACTTTGGATCATCTGCATATCAATCGCAAGTGAGGTTTGATGTACGCCCGTGACCACAAGCGGCGCATAGAGAAACCCGAATAATGCCGCACCGATTGGGGCAAAATCTCCCGTCATGGCATGTTTCACCACAAAGGCGACCCCGTTACCGATTTCGCGACCGATAGGCCCGATAATGCTATGGGCTAAGAATACGGCGAGGATAATGGATACGACCGGTACAATGATAAGATTTAAGAAATCAGGCACGATTTTTGTCATAAAACGCTCAATATAAGAGAGCGTTAAACCTGCCATAATTGCCGGGATCACTTGTGCTTGGTAGCCCACTTTTTCAATACTAAACCAACCAAAATTCCACGCTTCCGGCAGTTGTGAACCGAGTGCGTAAGAGTTCATCAGTTGCGAAGAAACAAGGGTAATCCCCAGTACAATACCTAAAATCGGTGAAGTGCCCATTTTACGGGCAATCGACCAACAAATTCCCACCGGTAGGAAATGGAAAATGGCTTCGCCAATCAACCATAAGAAACTGTGCATACTGTTCCAGAATGGGCTGATTTGTGTCAGCGTTTTGCCATCAAACATGGCAATATCGCCAATTACATTACGGAAACAGAGAATCAATCCCCCACTAATTAACGCCGGTAAAAGCGGAATAAAAATGTCCGCCATATGTGAAATCAGGCTTTCGTACCATTTTTGATTTTGACGTGCGGCTGCTTTTACCTGTTCTTTATCCACGCTTGCCAATCCTGTTTTTTCGAGCAAAATTTTGTAATAGTCGCCGACCTCTTGACCGATCACAACTTGATATTGTCCGCCGGTTGAGAAATTGGCTTTTACCATTGGCAAGGCTTCGATCGCTTTGGTATCTACCTTACTTTCATCGTTTAACACAAAGCGTAAACGAGTAATGCAATGTGTAACTGTTGCAATATTTTCACGTCCGCCAATCGCTACGATCAGCTTATCCACATTTTGCGGATCAATTTTTTGTTTCGCCATAAGAAAAACCTTCTTTTTAGTATAAAAATTAAACGGCTGAGAATTATACGCTTTAGGTTTATAAAGTAAATGGGAACGTTCCCATTTGAGTGGCATTATAACAGAAATGTGAGGAAGATCACAAAATTGAAAGATGATTGGTTGTTTAAGTGCGGTCAGATTTTACTCATTTTTGCAAAATCAGGATTGATTATTGGAGATGGTACCAATGCCCTAATAGAGTTATGAATAAATATCAGTTCTGAATGAAGAAAATAGAGCAAATTAGGTTTAAGAGCGGTTATTTTTTGCGTCATTTTCAGAAATCATGCTTTTACGACAAATGAAAGGAAACGAGTCGTTGTTTTACTGTTTTGTTTCCATAAATTTGTGCTAGCAGCAATTCCACCGCCCAATTTCCTGCTTGTTCATAGCCGAAATCAAGGCTTATCAAATTTGGTACGAAATGTTCCAACAGCGGATTTTGTCCGATATAAGCAAGCGGGCGCATTGATTGACACTCTTGTAAATACTTTACCATACCAACCGCAAGGGTTGTGGTGGCGCATAACACGGCATCAAGTGGTTGGGCTAGCTGTGCGCTATGCTGATAGCCCGCTTCAATATTAAGTTCAGTGAGGGCAAAATTGGGCTTGAGTTGGTGCTGCTGACAGAAATCCAAATAACTTTGTGTACGCAATCGCCCTGTTGTTTCGTCTTGATCATGTATGCCGAGATAGCCGATGTGGCGATATCCTTGTGTATAGAATTTATCCATAAGCGCATTAATTGCACCTTGATCATCATAGTAAACACAAGAAATATCCTTAAAATAACGGGCGATAACAACTATGTTTCCCTGCCATTGTTGCAATATGTTTTCGGAAAGAGGAGAAAATCCAAATACAATTACGCTATCCACTTGGCGTTGTTTGAATAGATTGAGATGGTGGGCAACTTGTTTTTCGTCAAACTGACTTTCAACAATGATCGGTGTAATTTTTTGGCGGTAAAGTGCGGTCAAAATTGCTCGTAATGTTTGGGATTCACCGCTTGAATTAAGTCTCGAGACAATAATACCTACAACCGGTTCTTGTGCACCACGCATAGCCTGAGCAGAACGGTTTGGACTGAAACCAATGGAGTCAATGATCGTTTGAACTTTTTGTCGTGTGGCTTCACTGACTTTGGGATCATTATTTAACACGCGGGAAACGGTAGATTTCCCCACTTGGCAAAGTTTTGCAATATCCTTAATTGTATAATTCTTTTCCATCTTGGATTAATTTTTTACAGAGTAAACTTTAAATTTTGAAGTTTGTGCCAACACCTCAAATTTCCCAAAATGTTGTTGCAATAAATCTGGATAAGGTAAGAATGCATTAGCAACAATGCGAAGTTCGCCCCTTTGATTTAAATGCCGTTTGGCTTGGTTAATAAGTGATGTTACCGCTTGATAAGCTGTATCAATACCATCATGGAACGGCGGGTTGGAAATGATTAGGTCAAATTTCCCTTCAATATTAGAGAAAACATTGCTGGCAAAAACTTCGCCTTCCAATTGATTTTCCGCAAGGGTTTTTCGGGCGGATTCCAATGCCATAGCGTGAATATCGGTCATCGTGATAGCAGCTTTAGGATTCGCTTTTTTGATTATTGAACCAATCACACCGGCACCACAACCGAGATCAAGCACCTTGCCTTTGATAGGTTGATTGAGCGTGGAAAGTAATAGTGCGGTCCCAACATCCAATTCGTTCGCACTGAACACACCGGGTAAACTATGGATTGTTAAGCCTTGTAGTTGAGGATGTTGATAGGTTTTCCAGAAAGTATCGAGTGAAAAGTGCGGTCGGTTTTTCAGAGAAAAATGATATAGCTTACAACGGCGTGCGGAATCAATTTTAGCAATATCACCAAACGGTGAGAGTATTTTTTCTGCCGAACGTACACCGCAACGGTTTTCACCGATGATGAAGATTTCTTGTCCGTCTTGCGCATTGGCAAGGAGTTGTATCAGTTGGAATTGTACTTCTTGCTTATTTTTTGTCCAATAATAAATAATGAGATCTGCTTTACCTTGAAATTCAATTGAAAAATTGACTGTACTTTGGGTGCGGGCATAATCAAAATAGCAGCTCCAAACCTGAACAGATTGGCAATGTTGTGCTAGTTTTTGTGGAAATTGATCGTTAATTCCGCCGGTAAGTAAAACAGACTTATGGTAAAAAAGGGGAAGATGGCGCTCTAAAACTTCACTTTCAAGGGAAATCACGCTTTGAATCCTGTGGGTTATTGGTTAAAATTAAGTGCTATTCTAGCAAAGATAACTCTAATAGAACATTTTTCATTGGTTTTTAACCAATTTATTACAAGGAATTCTTTTATGAAAAAAATCGTACTTGCGGCAGCAATGGTCGGCTTATTATCAGGTTGTCAACTCATTGAGCAGATACAAGGTAAAGCGCAAGCCCCTTCTAAAGTTGAAATCACACCGGAGCAGGTTGAAATGTTCAAAAAATTAGATGAACAATTTGAACGGGTAAAAAAGGTCGGTACTGAAATTGAGTTTAATGGCGAAAAATATGTGAAACAAACGAGAGCGGTAAAAGGCGATGATCCTCGTTTTATTAGCTTAGCAGTGAGTTTAGATCGTTCAAACCGTAAATCGGTTACCAGTGAAACTTTTTATTTAAAAGATCTTTCCCATGTACCGACTTTAACTAATAGATATTTGGATTCCAATAAAAAAGTATGTGATTTGCAAACTTTAAGCTATGGCAGTTCTTTTTACTATGCATGTAATGGTAAGGATTTTCAGCGTTTTATTGCTGTGGTGCATTCTGAAAAAAATATTCTGTCATTTCGTAGTCTAAAAGCCTATCAACAAAAATTAACGGAAGCGGAAGAACGTTCGATTGTAAATAGCCTTATGAGCTACCCGTTTGATTCAATTTCTCTCTAATTAATTAAAATGGAAAGACGCAATCTTCTTCTAAAAGAGATGGGGATAACTCAATGGGAGCTTTACCGTCCTGAGGTATTTCAAGGGGCGGTGGGGATTACTGTGGCGGAACATATTCGTTTTGTGGTGGTATCCGATGAAAATTTGAGTAAATCTCCTTTATTTGAGGATGTATTAATGAGCCTTCAAATAAAGCAAGAAGATTGTCTATGTTTGAATTATGAACAAATCCAACATCTTGAGTTAAAGCATTCTGTACGCTATTGGCTACTCGCTGAAAATATAGCGAAAATTGACCGCACTTTGCCTTATTGTTTGAATGCCGAAGGCATTTATCGTTCACCGAGCTATCAGGATTTTCAATCTTCACCCTCTGCCAAACGTGAACTTTGGCAGCAAATTCAACAAGTTTAACATTATGCTTCAAATTTTTACTATTGAAGAATGTGATTTTGAGCGTTTGTATGAAATTGAACAGCAAGCACATTTAATGCCTTGGTCTTTGGGGAGATTAAAAAATAATCAAGGTGATCGTTATTTGAATCTGAAGTTGGTTAAAGATAACCAAATTGTAGGATTTGCAATTTGCCAAATAGTATTGGATGAGGCAACGTTGTTTAATATTGCCATTGAACCTGTTATGCAAGGAAAAGGATTCGGCTCCTTCCTTTTGAAGGAACTCATAGAGCAGCTTAAAGAAAAGGGAATCCAAACCCTATGGCTTGAAGTGAGGGAATCCAATTCGGCTCGTTGGCTATATGAAAAGCAAGGATTTAATGAGGTGGATATCCGTAAAAATTACTATCCATTGCCTGATGGGAAAAGAGAGAATGCTGTTGTAATGGCGTGTTATTTATAAAAGAGCGGTCGTTATTGGAAAAAATAACGACCGTTTTTACTAGACTTCTTGTGCTGGGAAAAGGAACGGATTTATCCCGCTACGGGAAAAACCTTTTTCTTCCATTTCCACATCTAAGAAAATAGAGGCTAAGTCGTCGGCAACAGCTTCCACATTAGGATCTTTTTCTTGAAACATCATTTTCAAATAGCTTTCACAGCTACCGCAGGTTTCTGCACGGATCAATGCTAATTCTTCATTTAATGACCACATTTCTAATTTATCGTGAGCATTGCAATTGGTACATTGAGCGCGAACCAGATTCCATTCACTTTCACACAATGAGCAATGCAAATAACGTAAACCTTGAGATGTGCCAATGTGAACCATGCTTGATACCGGCAGAGAGTTACAGACAGGGCAGAGGTGTAAGTTTTCAGCATTTTCTAGTCGGCTATGATGGGGAATTTGTTGCGTTAATTGGAGCCAGTAGAGTGAGAGTGCCGCCCAAATAAAAACGGCCTTGTCGCTACTGACCAGATTAAACTCCTCCGCCAATAATTGATCCGCCATTTGTTCCAGTTCTGCGGTACTGGCTTTTTCCAGCGATTCAATGGTTGTCAGAACTTGTTCATTTGCTTTTAGTTTTGTCTCATGCAAGATTTCGCTGAGATATTCACGCCAAATGCGATTACGTTTGAAGGTTTTTGCATTTAGTGGCTCAACACTGTTTAGATATTCGAAGTTTTGTTTTTCGAGCGGATTTTTTTCTAATATATTTAGCTGACTTTCAACTACATCTGCAACAAAAAGCAAATAATCGGCAAATGGATGTTCTTTTGCCAATTCTCTTAAACGTTTTGCACGGCGTTGATAAAGATTTTTAGGGTTGGCAAATAGTATAGCCGGTGTTTCGTAAGAATTTGTTTTTTGTTGCTTAATTTCGGATTCTGATAGGATTTTGATGCTCATAATGCCTCTTCAATAATAAAAAGTGCGGTCATTTTTAACCGCACTTTTGGCGTTCGTTTTTGACTTAGCCCGCAATACCTTTGAATAAGGCTTTCGGTTTTTCACCTTTTGTTTCACGTTCTCCGTCTTTTTCCAGCTCCGGTAACACTTCTTCACGATACCAACGTGGGTGGTGTTTTTTTGCCCAACGAACGGTTACCCAACCTTCCACAATACCGCGAATTGATCCTTTTACCCAAAATGCCATATATATATGTACCATAATGCCGGTAAATAGCATAAAGGCACTGGCAGAGTGGAGAAGTATTGCTATTCTTAGCACCGGAATTGAGAAGTAGTGGGAGAAATACTGACGCCACATGATGATACCGGTTGCTAATAAGGTGAACATGGCAAGAATCAATGTCCAAAACAACATTTTCTGACCAAGGTTGTATTTTCCATTATATGCCACTTCGTGTTCATTGCCTTTTAGTACTTCAACGATACCTTTTAACCAGCGAATATCATTTTTCTCAGGAATGTTATGATGCCAATATAAGGAACACAAGAAAATAAAGGCAACGAACATTAAAAGCCCTGTGAAAGGATGAATTGCCCGAGCAAGTTGAGGGGTACCTAAAATTTCCGTTAACCAAGCAAAATCAGGGAAAAAGAAAGCCACACCGGTAAACATAGTCAGAAAGAATGAAATGACTAAAAACCAGTGACTTAAACGTGCAGGAATTCGATGACGAACGATACGAGTATCGTTAGTAATTTCAAATTTACTCATCTTTTTTTCCTCCGTGTTTATCTTCGTTTTCAAATTTTTCATGGTGATCTTCGACATCCGTCTCAACATTTGGACCAACGGTTAAATAATGACCAAGCTCAGCTAATGCCAAACCACCCATTGCAACAGCTGCAACCGGTTTTAACACATCTTTCCATAAAGTGATACTGAGGTCGATTTGCGGATCTTTCGGGAGACCATTGTAAAGTTCAGGTCTGTCTGCGTGATGTAGCACATACATCACGTGCGTGCCGCCAACTCCCGGTGGATCATAAAGTCCTGCCTTTTCATAGCCACGCGATTTAAGATCGGCAACGCGTTGTTCCGCATAGATTTTCATTTCTTCTTTTGAACCGAAACGAATCGCACCTGTCGGACAGGTTTTGACACAAGCCGGCTCTTGACCGACAGAAACACGATCGACACAAAGGGTGCATTTATACACACGATTGTCGTCCGGATTCATTCGAGGAATGTTAAACGGACAGCCGGCAATACAATACCCACAGCCGATACATTTATCCGATTGGAAATCCACAATACCATTTTTGTATTGGATAATTGCGCCCGGTGCAGGGCACGCTTTTAAACAACCGGGTTCCGAGCAATGCATACAACCGTCTTTACGAATTAACCATTCTAAACGATCGTTTTCTTCCACTTCATTAAAGCGCATTACAGTCCATGCTTTGGCATTGAGATCAACCGGGTTGTCATAAACACCTACGCATTGTGCATTGACATCGGAGCGGATGTCATTCCACTCCGAACAACCCACTTGACAGGCTTTACAGCCGATACAGGTGGAAACGTCAATCAGTTTTGCCACTTCAACTTTGTGATCTCGTGCCTGCGGTGCAGGTGTGAGGTCTGAGGTTGCGGAGACCTTAATAATATCTTGAGATTGTACACCCATCATTTATACCTCCGCTTTCTCAATATTCACTAGGAATGTTTTATATTCCGGTGTTTGTGTATTTGCTTCACCCCAAGACGGAGTCAGAACGTTAGTGGAGAATCCGCGATTGCCTTTACCGTTCAAGACCTTCATATTCCAGTGAATCGGAATACCCACATGGTGAACGGTTTTTCCATCAATTACCAATTCTTTCAAACGCTTGGTGACCACTGCAACTGCCTTGATATAACCACGTTTTGAGGTGATTTTCACCATATCGCCTTTTTGGATACCTTTTTCGGCCGCCAATTTTTCCCCTATTTCCACAAATTGTTGTGGTTGGGCAATAATATTCAGTGCAGATTGTGCAGTCCAACTGTGGAAATGTTCGGTTAAACGGTAAGTAGTTGCCACGAATGGGTACTCTTTGTTTGAACCGATAAATTCACGGTCTTCTTTGTAAATACGCACCGTTGGATCCGTCACCACATTTGGATGGAGTGGGTTTGTATCAATCGGGCTTTCAATCGGCTCATAATGTTCAGGGATTGGACCATTATTGATTTTATCAACAGCGAATAAACGACCTACACCTTCGGCAGACATAATAAACGGTCCCGTATCAGAACCCGGTGGTTGAGTACCATAGTCGGCAATATCAAACCAATTCCAGTTTTTACCGTTCCATTTGATTAACTGACGATGTTTATCCCATGGTTTACCATTAATATCTAAGGAGGCGCGGCTATAAAGTACACGGCGGTTTGCCGGCCAAGCAAAGCCCCAACCTATGGTACAACCTAATCCGGATGGATCTGAATTATCCCGATTGGCGGTTTGGTTACCTTTTTCCGTCCATTGACCTACGTATAGCCAGTTACCCGATGTGGTAGTTCCGTCATCACGTAGATGTGCGAACCCGTTGAGTAATTGACCTTTTTTATACATTAGGTTGCCGTTTGGATCGTAAAGATCTTCAAGGGCATAACCATTTAATTCTTTCGCTAATTCTTCCGCACTTGGTGAGTGTGATTGTGCATAATTCCATGTCATTGCTTCAAAAGATTCAATGCCACGACCGCCTTCTTTTTTATAGAGTTCGTGCATTTCTTCACGGAGCATGGAAAGAATATCCACATCCGGTAATGCTTCACCCGGTTGGTCGCAACCTTTCCAGTGCCATTGCGCCCAACGTCCGGAGTTGGAAATTGAACCGTCTTCTTCTGCGAAACAAGTGGTTGGTAAACGGAATACTTCAGTCTGAATGTCCGCAGGATTAACATTGTTTGATTCACCAAAGTTTTTCCAGAATTCAGAACTTTCCGTTTGAAGCGGATCAAGTACGATTAAGAATTTCAACTTGCTCATACCGGCAAGGGTTTTATTCTTATTCGGTAATGAGTTCAAGACGTTAAAGCCTTGTAAAATCCAACCGTGTAACTGACCGTCATTCATTAATTTCACATGAGTAATAGGGTCGTAAAAACGATCTGTTTTTGGTAAGAAATCAAAGCCCCAGCCGTTTTCTTTGGTTGCATTGTCACCATAAAAGGTTTTCATCATGCTCACAAAGAATTTTGAGGTATTACGATAATAGTTGATTTGACCCGGAACAATGTCTTTTGGCGTGATTGCATTGATATACTGCTCGTAAGACGAGTCTTTATCGTTTGGCAGACGCATATAGCCAGGTAGGGAGGTTGGTAACAATCCCATATCTGTTGTACCTTGTACGTTTGAGTGCCCACGTAATGCGTTAATACCACCACCCGGCATTCCCATATTACCTAATAACAACTGGATCATTGCCATTGAGCGAATATTTTGTGTACCGATAGTATGTTCTGTAAAACCTAACGCATATAAATGCGTCATCGTTTTGTTCGGTTCAGCAGTTTTACCAATTTCCTCGCAGATTTGTAAGAACAGTTTTTGTTTTACCCCGGTCACGCGTTCAACCATTTCCGGTGTGTAACGGGAAACATGTTCTTTCAATACATTAATCACACAACGTGGATGTTGTAATGTCATATCACGTTTAGCCTGACCATTCTCATCAAACTGGTAATTCCATGTTGATTTGTCATAGCTGCGCTTTTCAGCATCGTAGCCTGAGAACAGTCCGTCTTCAAATTTAAAGTTTTCGTTGACTAAGAAAGAGGCGTTCGTGTAGTGTTTAACATATTCATGCTGAATCTTATCATTTTCCAATAAGTAACGAATCACGCCCATTAAGAACGCAATATCAGAACCTGAACGAATTGGCGCATGAAGATCAGCGACAGAAGCTGTACGGTTAAAGCGTGGATCAATAACGATGATTTTTGCACCGTTTTTCTTCGCTTCAATTGCCCAACGGAAACCAACAGGGTGGGCTTCGGCAGGGTTACCGCCTTGAACGATAATTAAATTGGCATTTTTGATGTCAACCCAGTTATTTGTCATGGCACCGCGACCAAATGATGGAGCAAGACTTGCTACCGTTGGTCCGTGTCAAGTATTCGCTTGGTTGCATACCGGTACCATCCCGAGCATTCGAATCCATTTTTGCGTCAGTAACGCAGCTTCATTGCTCATGGCGGATGCGGTCATAATCCCTGTGGTTGCCCAACGGTTTACGGTTTTCCCGTTGGCATCGGTTTCTACAAAATTGGCATCGCGATCATCTTTCATTAAGCGGGCAATGCGTTTGATCGCATCTTGCCAAGAAATACGTTCCCATTTGTTGGAACCCGGAGCGCGATATTGAGGATATAAAGCACGGCTTTCACTGTTTATGTAATCTAGTGCGCCGGCGCCTTTTGGACAGAGTGCGCCACGGCTAATTGGATGGTCGGGATCACCCTCAAGGTGAAATAATTTTGAACGAGTATTTGTACCGGTGTAGCTACTTAAGCCCGTATGAGGTTTGCCTGTACTATAAAGCAACATACCGCAACTGACGGCACAATATGTACAAGTGTTACGGGATTCATAAGCGCGTAATAATTTATATTCACGCGGCGCCGCTAACGCATTTGCCGGAGCAAAGCCTAACATAGCGGCGGAAGTTCCCGCCATACCACCTGCACAGATCTTAAAGAATTTTCTTCTTGAGACCTGCATAATCACTCCTTTCAACAATAGGTTGTTGAGATATTATTAGATAGTAAAGAAATTCAT